>NZ_JBOHGB010000053.1:0-43066 GCF_050699935.1 Actinophytocola sp. | reverse complement strand
GCCGGGCGGAGTTCGCCCGGCGACTCAGGCGCCGGATTCGTCGAGCCGAATGTCACCGGCGGGTTACCCAGCCGCGTCCTCCGGTCGGATGTCACCGGCGGGCCACGCCGCCGCGTCGTCGGGCCGGATGCCGCCCGCGAGCCCGGCGGCGGCCTCGACCGGTGGCATGCCGGCCGGCCCGACCGCCGTACCGCCGGGTGGGACGCCGTCGGGGAGCCACGCCGTCACGCCGCCGGGCCAGGCCGCGGCGTCCTCGAACCGGATGCCGCCCGCGAGCCGGGCCGGCACGTCCTACGGGCACGTGCAGCCCGCCGGCCGGGGCCGGCCGGCGAGCCCGTCCACGTCCGCACACCGGGCCGACGAGTCCTACGGCATCCCGCGGCCGGGCGAGATCTCCGCGCGGATGGAAGCCGTGTCCGCGGAGCCCCCGGGCCGGACGCCACCCGCCACGCCACCCGCCGCATCGCCAGCCGGACCGCCCGCCGCGCCGCCGTCCCCCGGGCGGATGCAGCCGACCGGATACGTCGACGCCGGCCGCCCCGCGCCCGACCTGCCGAGCTACCCCGAGCCGAGCCAGCGCGGCGCCGGCACGTCCGGTTACCCGGTGCCCGGCGCCCGGCCGGCCGAGACCCCGGGCCGACCCGGGGCCGCCGGTCAGCGTCCGGCGGAACGGACCGGCTACGGAACCAGCGCCGGTAACGGCTACGGAACCAGCGCCGGCAACGGCTACGGGACCAGCGCCGGCAACGGTTACGGAAACGGCACCGGTTACGGAACAGGTGCCAGTTACGGGAACGGCGCCGCCACGGGATTTGGCCCGCAGGGGTACAGCGAGAGCGGATTCGGCCCGCAGGGGTACAGCGAGAGCGGATTCGGCCCGCAGGGGTACAGCGAGAGCGGTCGCCGGGCGGTGGAGTCGGGCTATGTCGCGCCGGTCGCGTTCGGACCGAACGGAGCGCCGGTCGACCGGCGCTCCGTGGAGTCCGGCTACATGGCTCCGGTGGCCCGGTCCGATGACCTCGCGAACGGTGGCGGCCGCCGCCACGCCGACGACCGGCTGGCGTGGCAGGATCCCGCGTCCCAGAACGGCTCCCGCAGCGGCAGCCATGCCCGCCCGGACCCGACATCCGACTCCCCGAGCGGCTCCCACGCCGCCGGCCGCTCGGTCAGCGACCTGCTCGCCTCGCACGGCGGCACCGCCAGCCCCCGCCGCCGTCGCCGCCGCGAGGACTGACCGCGAACCGCGCCCGCACGCCGGCGGGAAAGTCACGAACACGTCAACCACCTGGTGGGCAGGTCCTCGCCCCGTAGGGTTGCGCCGTGCATGACGCGCCCCTGCCGCCACCGCGCCACAGTCCGCGCTGGCGGACCGTGCTGCTGCCCGTCGCCGGGCTCGTGGTGCTCGCGGGGTGCGGGCTCGCCCTGCTCGCGCTCGGCACGGCGCGGGTCGGGCTCGTCGCGGAGTTCGTGGGGATCGTCGTGGCGCTCGTGCCGGTCGGGTCGGTCGTCGCGGCCCTGCTGTGGATCGACCGGTGGGAGCCCGAACCCGCCCGCCTGCTGTGGCTCGCTTTCGGCTGGGGTGCCAGCGTCGCCGCCATCACCGCCCTGCTGATCAACAACACCGCCGAGGCCGTCGGCGACGCGCTGCTCGGTCACGGCAAGGGCGACACCGTCTCCGCCGTCGTGTCCGCGCCGCTGTTCGAGGAGGCCGCCAAGGGCGCCTTCGTCATCGGCATCCTCCTCTGGCTGGCGGGCGAGCTCGACGGCGTCATCGACGGCGTCGTCTACGCGGGCTTCGTCGCCGCCGGCTTCGCGTTCACCGAGAACATCTACTACTTCGGCCGCGCCTTCGCCGAGCACGGGTTCGGCGACACCAGCACCGCCGGCGTGATCACCGCGTTCATCCTCCGCGGCGTCCTCTCGCCGTTCTGCCACCCGCTGTTCACCGCGATGATCGGCATCGGCGTCGGCATCGCCGTCCGTTCGCCCAACCCCGGCCTGCGCATCCTCGCCCCCGTCGGCGGCTACCTCGCGGCCGTCACGCTGCATGCCATGTGGAACGCCGCCGCCACGCTCGGCACCGCGGACACCTTCCTCAACGTCTACTTCCTCGTCATGGTCCCCATCTTCATCGCCGGCACGATGTTCGTCGGCTGGCACCGCCGCCGCGAGCAGAAGATCGTCGCCCGCGCGCTGCCGGTCATGGTCGGCCGCGGGTGGGTCGACCCCCGCGACGTCGCGCGGCTCACCAACCTCACCGCCCGCCGCACCTGGCGCGCCACCACCGCACGCCGCAACGGCCGGCAGGCCGCCCGCGACCTCGGCGCCTACCAGGCCGCCGTCACCGAGCTCGCCTTCCTCTGGCACGCCGCCCGCCTCGGCCTCGCCGGCGCCGACGCCGCCGAGCGCGAGGCCAGGCTGATCGCCGCGCTGCACACCACGAAGGCCGAGCTGGTGCGGTCGCGGTGAACCTCCTCACCCGGCGCACGGCACCCCCGGCACGCATGGTTACGCTCGTTTTCCCACAACTCAGGGGAGGCGGGATGAACCGACCGGCGCGCCTCGCCGTCGGCGTGGTCTCCGCCGGCCGCGTCGGCGCGGTGCTCGGGGCCGCACTCGCGCGGGCCGGCCACACCGTCGCGGCCGTCTCCGGCGTGTCCAGGGCATCCGTCCAGCGCGCCGAGGACCTGCTGCCCGGCGTCCCGCTGCTACCGCCCGACGACGTCGTCACCCGGGCCGACCTGGTCCTGCTCGCCCTCCCCGACGACGCCCTCGCCGGCATGGTCCGCGGCCTCGCCGCCGCCGGCGCCCTGCGCCCCGGACAGATCGTCGTGCACACCTGCGGCGCCCACGGCGTCGAGGTACTGCGCCCCGCCGTCGAGCACGGTGCCCTGCCGCTCGCCCTGCACCCCGTCATGACGTTCACCGGCCGCGCCGAGGACCTCGAACGCATCACCACCTGCTGCTTCGGCGTCACCGCCGCGAACGCCGACGAGACCGCCTGGAGCGTCGGCGAGGCCCTCGTCGTCGAGATGGGCGCCGAGCCCGTCCGCGTGCCCGAGGCCGCCCGCCCGCTTTACCACACCGCCCTCGCCCACGGCGCGAACCACCTGGTCACGCTCGTCGCCGAGGCCTCGGATCTCCTGCGCCGCGCCGGCGTCGGCGACCCCGAGCGCATGCTGGGTCCGCTGCTGTCCGCCGCGCTCGACAACGCCCTGCGCCACGGCGACCGCGCGCTCACCGGCCCGGTCGCCCGCGGCGACGCCGGCACCGTCCTCGCCCACCTGCGCGTCCTCGCCGACCACGCGCCCGACCTGCTGCCCGCCTACCGCGCGCTCGCCGCCCGCACCGCCAGCCGAGCCGAGCAGGCCGGGCTGCTGCGCGCCGATCTCGCCCCCGACGTGACCGCCGCGCTCGAACGCCGCCCTGGTGAGGAAGGCTCATGACACCCCCTGGGCCAACCTCGAGATCGAATCAGGCCGAGGGCTTCGCAGCCGCACCGCAGGGGAACGTGACGCAAGCCAGCCACAAGTACGTGCCCAAACAGAACTTTCCGTCCCCAACGCAGCCACAACATCGAAATCCGGGGAGGCGGAACAGTCATGACCGCGCCGAAGTACACCCCAGGCCACCTCAACGTCCACAGTGGACTTGAAGACCTGGTCAAGATCACCCGGGCGCTGCGCGGGTCCGGCCGCAAGATCGCACTCGTGCCGACCATGGGCGCGCTGCACGACGGCCACCGCCAGCTCATGCGCACCGCGCGGCGGCTGCCGAACATCGTGCTCACCGCGTCGATCTTCGTGAACCCGCTGCAGTTCGGCGCGGGCGAGGACCTCGACCGCTACCCGCGCCCACTCGAGGCCGACCTCGACGTCTGCCGCCAGGAGCGTGTCGAGCTCGTGTTCACCCCCGAACGCGACGCGATGTACCTACCGGACGCGCAGACGACCGTCCACCCCGGACCGCTCGGCGACGAGCTCGAGGGCGCCGCGCGGCCCGGCCACTTCGCCGGCGTGCTCACGGTCGTCGCCAAGCTGTTCAACATCATCCGTCCGGACTTCGCCCTCTTCGGCGAGAAGGACTACCAGCAGCTCGTGCTGGTCCGGCGGATGGTGCGCGACCTCAACCTCGAGGTCAAGGTCATCGGCGTGCCGATCGTGCGGGAGTCCGACGGCCTCGCGCGCTCCAGCCGCAACGCCTACCTCGACGCCGAGCAGCGCGCCGCCGCCGTGGCACTGTCCGCCGCGCTCACCGCCGCCGGCCGGGTCAGCGCCGAGGGCCCGGCCGCCGTCCTCGACGCCGCGCGCGGCGTGCTGGACAAGGAACCCGGCATCGACGTCGACTACCTCGAGCTGCGCGCCCGCGACCTCGGCCCGGTCCCCGCGCACGGCGAGGCGAGGCTGCTCGTGGCCGCCCGCGTCGGCGCCACCCGCCTGATCGACAATGTGCCCGTGATCCTCGGCGAACCGCGGTAGGGGGGACGATGTTCCGCACGATGCTCAAGTCCAAGATCCACCGGGCCACGGTCACCCGGGCCGACCTGAACTACGTCGGCTCGGTCACCGTCGACCCGGTGCTCATGGACGCCGCCGACCTCCTCGCCGGCGAGCAGGTCACGATCGTCGACGTCACCAACGGCGCGCGGCTGGAGACGTATGTGATCGCGGGCGAGCGCGGCAGCGGCGTGATCGGCGTCAACGGCGCCGCCGCGCACCTCGTGCATCCCGGCGACATCGTCATCCTGATCGCCTACGGGCTCATGGACGCCGCCGAGGCCGCCGCCTTCCGACCGCGGATCGTGTTCGTCGACGAGGCCAACCGGATCGTCGCGTCCGGCAGCGACCCGGCGCACGCGCTCGAGGAATCCGGCCTGGTGAGCGGTGCCGAGCCAGCCGCACAGGCGCCGGCCGAGATGTCGGAGACGCCGGCCGAGACCGAGGACGCCGCCGTGCTCGACGCGTTGCTCCAGTCGGAGAGCTGACCCGGTGCTGCTCACCATCGACGTCGGCAACACCAACATCGCACTCGGCCTGTACCAGGACAGCGAGCTGGTGCGGGACTGGCGGATGCGCACCGACGCCCGGATGACCGCCGACGAACTCGCGCTCACCATGCGCGGGCTGCTCGGCGAGCACGTCGACCGGATCACCGGGGTGTCCGCACTGTCCACGGTCCCGGCGGTGCTGCGGGAGCTGCGCGTGATGCTCGGCCGGTACTACCGCGACGTGCCCCGGGTGATCGTCGAGCCGGGCGTGCGCACCGGCGTGCCGCTGCTCGTCGACAACCCCAAGGAGGTCGGCGCGGACCGGGTGATCAACACGCTCGCCGCGCACTACCTGCACGAGACCGCATGCGTGGTGGTCGACTTCGGCACGTCCACCAACATCGACGTGATCTCTGCGAAGGGCGAGTTCCTGGGTGGCGTGTTCGCACCCGGCATCGAGATCTCCGTCGACGCACTCGCCGCCCGCGCGGCCGCGCTGCGCAAGGTCGAGCTGGTCCGCCCGCGCTCGGTGATCGGGAAGAACACGGTGGAGTGCCTGCAGTCCGGCATCATCTATGGCTTCGCCGGCCAGGTAGACGGTTTGGTCCGACGCATCGTCAACGAGCTCGACCGCACCACACACGCCGGCGAGGTCACGGTCATCGCCACGGGCGGCCTGGCCCCCCTCGTGGTGGACGAGTCCGCCACGATCGTCGACCACCGCCCGGACTTGACACTGCTCGGCCTGCGCCTCGTCTTCGACCGCAACACCCGCTGAGCCCGGTTGTCCACAAGAACCGACCATCCACAGGCAAGATCAACACCACCCACCCCCGTCACCCCCCGCCGGTAGACTGGCGTGGTGGGGTGGCCCCCGGAGAGGGTGGGGGCCGCCATCCACGGGGCGACCAGCGACGGCCCGACGTCCGCCACACTCGTCCGCTACATGCGCCGCGCCCGGACCACGGACGTCACCAGCGGCAGGTCGAACTCGCCGCTGGCGGTCTCCGGGCGGGAGCGCAGGTAGTCGCGGATCCGGCCGAGCACGGCGGCCCGCTCCTCGTCGTCGACCACCAGCGTGTGCGACTTCGTGCCGATCGTCTCCGTCAGCGACTCCGCCGTGCGGCGCAGGGTGTGTCCGAAGCCGGCCTTCGCACCCGGCGTGAAGCACGCACCGTCGAACGTCGGGTAGTCCGCCGACGACGACCACGAGACCCGCGTCCGCGACACCTCGCCCAGCCCCGCGACCCACTCGACCGACTCGTCATCGTCGTTCCACAGCGCCGCGACCGCACCACCCGGCCGCAGCACCCGCGCGATCTCGGCGAGCGCGCGCTTCCGGTCGAACCAGTGGAACGCCTGCCCGACGACCACCGCGTCGACCGAACCGGCCGGCAGCGGGATTCGCTCGGCCGTCCCGTCCAGCGCCCGCACCGTGGGAAAGCGCGCCGACAGCTCGGCGAGCATCTCCGCGTCCGGCTCGACCGCGGTGACCTCGACACCCATCGCGAGCAGCCCGGCGGTGAGCTTCCCGGTCCCCGCCGCCAGGTCCAACACCGTGCGCACTGGGCCCGCCGCCGCCGCGAGACCCCACCGGATGCCTTCCGCCGGGTAGTCGGGCCGGTGCTCGGCGTAGGCGGCCGCCGTGGCGCCGAACGCGCGCGACCTCCGGCTCCGCAGCTCCTCGACCTCCATGCTCCCAACGTAGCGGCGGATACCAGGTCGCCTGGGCGAACTCCCGCTCCCTACGCTGACGCGCGTGACCGACGAGCCGCCCCAGCCACCCACCGACGACCTTCCGGAGCAGGTGCGGATCCGCCGGGAGAAGCGGGCGCGGCTGCTGGCCGGCGGCGTCGATCCCTATCCGGCCGAACTGCCCAGGACCCACACCCTCGCCGAGATCCGGGCCGCGTATTCCGATTTGCCGCCCGACTCGGCCACCGCGGATGTGGTGAGCGTCACCGGCCGGGTCATGTTCATGCGCAATACCGGCAAGCTCTGTTTCGCCACGCTCATCGCCGGGGACGGCACCGAACTACAGGCGATGCTGAGCCTGAACAAGGTCGGCGCGGAGGCGCTTTCCGCGTGGAAGGCGGATGTCGACATCGGCGACCACGTTTTCGTCCGTGGTGAGGTAATCACCTCCAGGCGTGGTGAGCTGTCCGTACTAGCGGACCAGTGGCGAATGGCGGCCAAGTCGTTGCGCCCGTTGCCGGTGGCTCACAAGCAGCTCGGTGAGGAAACCCGTATTAGGCAGCGCTATGTCGATCTGATCCTGCGTCCACGGGCCCGGGATAACGTACGGATGCGAGCCGGTGTCACCCGCGCATTGCGAGAGAGTTTCAATCGCCGCGGATTCATCGAGGTGGAGACGCCGATGCTCCAAACGATGCACGGCGGTGCCACCGCGCGGCCGTTTGTCACACGCTCGAACGCGTTGGACCAGGATCTGTACCTGCGCATCGCGCCTGAGCTGTTCCTCAAGAGGTGCGTGGTCGGCGGAATCGAGAAGGTCTTCGAGATCAATCGCAACTTTCGTAACGAGGGGATGGACTCCTCGCATTCACCTGAGTTCGCGATGCTCGAGTTCTACGAGGCCTACGCCACCTACGACTCGATGGCGGTGCTGACCCGCGAGCTGATCCAGGAAGCGGCGGAAGCCGTGTTCGGCGGCCTCGAGATCACGCTCGCGGACGGGGAGGCCTACGACCTGTCCGGCGAGTGGAACACGCTCACGATGTACGGCTCGACCTCCGCCGCGTTGGGCACGGAGATCACCCCGCAGACCCCGGCTGACCTGCTGCGCAAGCACGCCGTGGCGGTCGGCCTGGAGGTCGGTCCCGAGCTCGGGCACGGCAGGCTCGTCGAGGAGCTGTTCGAGCATCTCGTGGGCGACCACCTGCACGCGCCGACGTTCGTGCGCGACTTCCCGGTCGAGACCTCCCCGCTGACCCGTCAGCACCGCGGCATCCCCGGCGTGGCGGAGAAGTGGGACCTCTACGTGCGCGGATTCGAGTTGGCCACGGGCTACTCCGAGCTGGTCGACCCGGTCGTCGAGCGCGAGCGGCTCGCCGAGCAGGCGAGCCTGCGGGCGGCCGGCGACGACGAGGCCATGCGCCTTGACGAGGACTTTCTGCGCGCACTCGAGTACGGAATGCCGCCGAGCGGCGGGGTCGGAATGGGCATCGACCGGTTGCTGATGGCACTCACCGGCCTCGGCATACGGGAGACGATCCTGTTTCCTCTCGTGCGGCCAGAATGAGCAGGCTGACACGTCGTCGTGACTAAACGCGGGCAGCGATTTGCGTTAACCTCCTAAGTGGGAGTATTTATATCTGGTGCGCTCATGCACGCACGTTCGGCCTCGCGTTTCAAACCAAGGAGGGCGCAGATGGCGCAGAAGGTCATGGTTACTCTGGTCGACGACCTCGACGGTTCCGAAGCCGAGGAGACCGTCGAGTTCGGTTTGGATGGTGCGTTCTACGAGATCGACCTCTCCGAGGACAATGCGGAGCGGTTGCGGGACGCGCTCTCCGAATACGTGGAGCATGCCCGTCGACAGGCCGGTGGCCGTAAGCGTGTTGTCGGACGTGCCGGTGCGGGCCGTGCTCCGCGCACCGCCTCGGCCGATCGGGAACAGAACCAGGCAATTCGCGAGTGGGCCCGCAAGCAGGGCATGAACGTCTCGGATCGGGGACGAATCCCCAAGGAGGTCACGGACGCGTACAACGCACAGGCGTGACCAATAGCCGCGACGCCGGTTCACCTCACCGCTGATTCGCGGCCGAGCGAGAACCGGCGTTTTTTCTTTCCCGAACAGAACCGGTCGCGGCAATCCAGATCGCCGTGAGGACCGTCGCCACGCCGCCCGCCGCCATCGCGGACCCCACCGGCACGAGCTCCGCGACGAGGCCGAACACGGCCGGTCCGACGCCCTGCAACGTCATCAGCCCGGTCGAGAGCAGGCCGAACGCCTGCCCGCGAACCTGTTCGGCGACCGCGTCCCGGAACGGCCGCTGCACGCCCAACCCGTAGCCGAACCCGAACCCGGTCACCACGAGCAGCGCGCCGAGCGCCACCACGCCCAGCCCGAGCGCGAACCCGAGCAGCGGCACACCCAGGACCGCGACCAGCACCGGCACCAGCCGCTCGCGCGTGGCCGGCCCGAGCAGGCGCGCAACGACGAGGTTGCCCAGCAGCATCCCGAGCGGGACGCAGGCGAGCAGCAGGCCGGCCGAGGCCTCCGGGAACCCGCGCAGCGCGGCGAACGGCACCAGCAGGCTGTCCGCGCCGGTCACGAACGCGGGCGGCAGCCACATGATCAGCAGCAGCCGCCGCGCCCTCCGGTTCCCGAGCCGCTCCCGGGTGACCCGCCAGCTGCGCCCCAGCAGCGACCGGTCGTCCGCGCGGCCCGGCGCCGGCAGGTCGGGGAGCAGCAGCCGGGTGCCCAGCGCGGCGACGAGGTGGGCGGCGGCGGCGAAGAGCAGCGCCCGCTGCGCGCCCACCGCCGCGACCGCGACCCCGCCCGCGGCCAGGCCGACCAGCTGCGCCGCCGAGACGGCGAGCTGGAACAGCCCGCGGCCGAGGACGTACGCGTCGCCGGTCAGCGAGTCCGCGGTGAGCTTGCCGGCCGTCCCGTTGAACACCGGCCCGAGACACCCGATCGCCGCGACCAGCAACAGGCTCGCCCACACCGGCAGGCCGGCCAGCGCCAGCACGGCCGCGCCGGCCGCCTCGAGCAGGTAGCCGGTGACGATCAGCGGCCGCGGCCGGACCAGGTCGGGCAGCGCGCCGATCACCACGCCGCCCACGACCTGCGGCAGGAACGAGATGCCGAACGTGAGCGCGCCGAGGAACACCGAGCCCGTCTGCGCGAACACGAGCACCGACAGCGCGACCGTGCGCAGCGTGTCCGCGCCGATCGCGACCGCCCGGAACCAGAACACCACCCGGAACACCGGCACCGCCAGCACCTGCCGGAACGTCGCCCGGTCCGCCACCTCCGCCATGCGACGAGCCTCGCCCGGCCCCCGGCACGGCACCAAGGATTCGCCCCACGACGTAAGGTCGGCGGCGTGCTGCGGGTCACCGTCCACCGCGACGACATCCTGAACAGCAGGTTCGCCATCTCGCCGCTGTTCGAGCTGGACAACGTCCTGCGCCGGCTGTCCGGCCTCAGCCAGGCGCGGCTCCCGGCGGACTGGTCGGCGCGGCTGCGCCCGGCCTACCGGCGGCTGCGCGCCACGACCGAGCTCGACGCGGTGCTGGCGCTGCAGACGAGGCACTACGGCGCGGCGCTCGTCGCCCCGCCGCCGGCCGGCCTGGCCCAGACGCTCGCGGAGGACCTCGCCGCGGTCCGCGCGACACCGCTGGAGCTCGCGCGCGAGGAGATCGCGAAGTGCCTGCGCGACGAGCCGGAGCCAGACGAGCGGGTGCGCGCGGTCCTGCGCGACCCGGCCGTGGTCGAGATCGTCGCGGACACGCTGGAGACCGCCTGGCACGAGCTCGTCGGTGCCGACTGGCCGGCGATGCGCGCGGTGTGCGAGCGCGACGTCATCCACCGCGCCGGCCTGCTGACCCGCGGCGGCTGGACGGCCGCGCTCGCGGGTCTGCACCGCAGGGTGAGCTGGCACGACGGCAGCATTCACGTGGCGCACCGGGCCGATGCGGACATCGACCTGGGAGGGCGCGGGCTGCTGCTGGTGCCGTCGGTGTTCGTGTGGCCGAAGGTGGCGGTGTACACGGACCCGCCGTGGCCACACGCGCTGATCTACCCGGCCCGCGGTACGGCGGCCCTGCTGGAGCCGGACCAGGCCCCACCGCCGTCCGCGCTGGCCGACCTGCTGGGCCGCTCGCGCGCGCGTCTACTGTCCACATTGGCCGAACCGGCCAGCACCAGGCAGCTGGCCGCCAGCCTGCGCCTGGCACCCGGCGCGGTGGGCGACCACCTGGCCATCCTGCGCCGGGCGGGCCTGGTGAGCCGCGCCCGCGCGGGCCGCTCGGTCCTCTACCGCCGCACCCCACTGGGCGACGCCCTGGCCGCCACCCCCGACGACTGACGGTTCCGCCTCCCCGGAGTTCAATGTGCTGGTTCCGTTGAATGAAGGAAAGTTCTGCCTGGTCACGTACTTGTGGCTGGCTTGCGTCACGTTCCCCTGAGGTGCGGTTTGCGAGACCCTCGGCCCGATTTGATCTCGAGCTCCACCCGTCCCGTGGGAACACAGAAATCCCCCGCGCGCCCACGCGCGCGTGCAGAACGCAGGAAACGCAGCGCCCCACCCTCTCCGGGGGCCACCCTCGACGCCAGTCTACCGGTCGGCACCCACGCGGCGGCGGGTGTTGATCTTGGCTGTGGACAACCCCGCCCCCTGTGGATCAGCGGGTCACTTGGGAAGGACTCGCGGGCAGGTCGAGCAGGGCCCCTTGCCGTGCTCGAGGAGGTAGTGGAAGCAGCAGCTCTCCCGTCGCCGCGTCCAGCCGCCTCCGCACGGGCGCATCGTCGAGCCGGACGTCAGCGGGCCGAGCCGCGAGGGCAGCAGCAGCGCCGCGTCCAGCACGCCCGCGCCCTCGTCGCCGCCGTAGCGGCCCGCCAGCAGCATCGAGTCGTCCAGCGCGTCGGTCGCCGCGGCCCACAGCGTGTGCCGGCCGAAGCGGACGGTCGGCGCGAACGTCGCGATGAACCGCGCCGCGTGCGCGGTGAACCGGCCCCGCAGCACCGCGGCCAGCGCCCGCTCGTCGGGCACGACGGTCGCCGCCGGCGTGCCCGCGGCCGGGTCGTCGGGCAGGCACACGAATCGGGTGTCTAGCACGGCGATCGACTCCGGATGGGGCCGCGGTCGAGCCATCCGGAAGGCCAGTTGCTCCGGCCGCAACGACGGCACGCGCCGCTCGTGGTGGAACAGCAGCGCCGCGAGGTAGCCCGGCACGGCCAGGTACCACGTCATGACGTAGCCGCCGGTGGTCCGTTCGGGCGCGGCGCCGTAGGTCGCGTCGAGCCACCCGGCGAGCGACGACCGCCAGCTCGCGAACCCGGCGGAGTCGGAGAGCAGCCGGCCACAGTTCACCCAGCCGGCCTCGTCTTCGGGCAGGCCGACCCGCAGCGACATCCTGACCTGCCGCGACGAGGCACGGGACACCGACGCGGCGAGATCGTCCCGCCAGGCGTCGGTCACGAGCCGTAGGCCCGCCGTGGTCCGCACGAGCGATCTCCGCTCCGCCAATCGATAGTGAGGTATGCCTTACCTTAACGGTGCGGAGAATACGCGGCGAGCCGGGTGTGACCACTCGTACTGGTGCTGTTCGCGCTCAGCGGACACCCGTATGCGAACGGCATCCAGTGGAATCCTTCCCGATTCCCGCACGTTGTGGTGTCAGACGATGATTACGTCGTCGTAGACGACCGCGCTTAGCCGCAAGTGGTACTGAGAGCGACAGGCTGGGCGACTACAGTGGTCTTCACGGTGCTGGGCCCACCGGCGCGGAAGGAAACGGTGGGGCATAGGGCCGCCGGCGCAGCAGTCAGGAGTGCAGATGTTTGAGAGGTTCACCGACCGCGCGAGGCGGGTGGTTGTGCTGGCCCAGGAAGAGGCCAGGATGCTCAACCACAACTACATCGGCACCGAGCACATCCTCCTGGGCTTGATCCACGAGGGTGAGGGTGTCGCCGCCAAGGCGTTGGAGTCGTTGGGGATCGCGCTGGAAGGCGTGCGGCAGCAGGTCGAGGAGATCATCGGCCAGGGCCAGCACGCGCCGAGCGGGCACATCCCCTTCACCCCCCGGGCCAAGAAGGTCCTCGAGCTGTCGCTGCGGGAGGCGTTGCAGCTCGGCCACAACTACATCGGCACCGAGCACATCCTTCTCGGCCTCATCCGGGAGGGCGAGGGCGTGGCCGCCCAGGTCCTCGTGAAGCTCGGCGCCGACCTGAACCGCGTTCGCCAGCAGGTGTTGCAGCTGCTGTCCGGCTACCAGGGCAAGGAGCCCGCGGAGACCGGCGGCCGTGGCGAGGGCACGCCGTCCTCCTCGCTGGTGCTCGACCAGTTCGGCCGCAACCTCACGTCGTCCGCGCGTGAGGGCAAGCTCGACCCGGTCATCGGGCGGGCCAAGGAGATCGAGCGGGTCATGCAGGTGCTGTCCCGCCGCACCAAGAACAACCCGGTGCTCATCGGCGAGCCCGGCGTCGGCAAGACGGCCGTCGTCGAGGGGCTCGCGCAGATGGTCGTCAAGGGCGAGGTCCCGGAGACGCTGAAGGACAAGCAGCTCTACACGCTCGACCTCGGCTCGCTGGTCGCCGGCTCGCGCTACCGCGGTGACTTCGAGGAGCGCCTCAAGAAGGTGCTCAAGGAGATCCGCACCCGCGGCGACATCATCCTGTTCATCGACGAGATCCACACGCTCGTCGGCGCGGGTGCCGCGGAGGGCGCGATCGACGCCGCGTCGATCCTCAAGCCCATGCTCGCCCGCGGTGAGCTGCAGACCATCGGCGCCACCACGCTCGACGAGTACCGCAAGTACGTCGAGAAGGACCCCGCGCTGGAGCGCCGCTTCCAGCCGATCCAGGTCGGCGAGCCGACGCTCGAGCACACCATCGAGATCCTCAAGGGACTGCGGGACCGGTACGAGGCGCACCACCGGGTCACGATCACCGACCCGGCCCTGGTCGCCGCGGCGACCCTCGCCGACCGGTACATCAACGACCGCTTCCTGCCGGACAAGGCGATCGACCTGATCGACGAGGCCGGCGCCCGGATGCGGATCCGCCGCATGACCGCGCCGCCGGACCTGCGCGAGTTCGACGAGAAGATCGCCGACGTGCGCCGCGAGAAGGAGAGCGCGATAGACGCGCAGGACTTCGAGCGGGCCGCCAAGCTGCGTGACTCGGAGAAGCAGCTGCTCGGCCAGAAGGCGGAGCGGGAGAAGCAGTGGAAGGACGGCGACCTGGACGTCGTCGCCGAGGTCGACGACGAGCAGATCGCCGAGGTCCTGGCCAACTGGACCGGCATCCCGGTGTTCAAGCTCACCGAGGAGGAGACCACGCGTCTGCTCCGCATGGAGGACGAGCTGCACAAGCGGATCATCGGCCAGGAGGACGCGGTCAGGGCCGTGTCGCAGGCCATCCGCCGCACCCGCGCCGGCCTGAAGGACCCGAAGCGCCCGTCCGGCTCGTTCATCTTCGCCGGCCCGTCCGGTGTCGGTAAGACCGAGCTGTCCAAGGCGCTGGCGAACTTCCTGTTCGGCGAGGACGACGCGCTCATCCAGATCGACATGGGCGAGTTCCACGACCGCTACACCGCCTCGCGGCTCTTCGGTGCCCCTCCGGGCTACGTGGGCTACGAGGAAGGCGGTCAGCTCACCGAGAAGGTGCGGCGCAAGCCGTTCTCGGTGGTGCTGTTCGACGAGATCGAGAAGGCGCACCAGGAGGTCTACAACACCCTCCTGCAGGTGCTCGAGGACGGCCGCCTGACCGACGGTCAGGGCCGCACCGTGGACTTCAAGAACACGGTGATCATCTTCACCTCGAACCTCGGTACCGGGGACATCTCCAAGGCGGTGAGCCTGGGCTTCTCGGCCGGCGACGAGACCCAGTCCTACGACCGGATGAAGCAGAAGGTCGAGGACGAGCTGAAGAAGCACTTCCGGCCCGAGTTCCTCAACCGCATCGACGACACGATCGTGTTCCACCAGCTCACCCACGACCAGATCGTCCTGATGGTGGACCTGATGATCGCCCGCGTCGAGACGCAGCTGAAGAACAAGGACATGGCGCTGGAGCTCACCCCGGCGGCCAAGAGGCTGCTCGCCACCCGCGGCTTCGACAAGGTGCTGGGTGCCCGGCCGCTGCGCCGCACCATCCAGCGCGAGATCGAGGACCAGCTGTCGGAGAAGATCCTGTTCGGCGAGCTGACGGCGGGTCAGATCATCATCGGCGACGTCGAGGGCTGGGACGGTGAGGAGGGCACGTCCACGGACAAGGCCGTCTTCACCTTCCGCGGCGAGGCGAAGCCCGAAGACGTGCCGGACGCCCCGCCGGTCGACATGGCCGCCTCCAGCGGCGGCGAGTCGACCGAGGACTCGGAGTCGGCGTAGCGGCAGGGAACGAACCGGTTCGAAAGCCGCATCACCACGGCGTGGTGATGCGGCTTTCGCCGTGCCGGGCCGCCGTTTCGGGCATATTGGGTCCATGGGCTTGACGGAGGACCCGTTCGACTGGCGGACCACGAAGGACGGGCAGGTGCTGGTCTCGCGCGGCGGGCGCGTGGTGACCACCGTGCGCGGGGCGGCCGCGGCGCGGCTGCTGGCCCGCCTCACCGGCTCCTCCGACGACGAGGCCCAGCAGGTGCTCGCCCGGGTCACGGGCAACTACAAGCGGGGAAACGAGCGCCGTGGCTAGGGCCGCGACCCGTGCGGTCGATCCGGAACCGGACTACGGCGACCCACCCCGGCGCCGGGCCGGCGGCCGTGGGCTCGGGTTCTTCCTCGTCACGCCCGCGCTCCTGTTCGTCGCGTACGCGGTGCTGCGGATCGCCGGCATCGAGTCGACGGAGGTGCTCGTCGCCGCCATGGCGCTGACGCCGTACCTGGCGGCGTTCGGGCTCGTGCTCGGCCTGCTGTGCGTGCTCACGCGCCGGCGGGTCGTCGGCATCACCGTGCTGCTGCTGGCGATCGGCCTGGGCACGCTGCTCGTGCCGCGGGTGCTCTCGGAGGAACAGCCCGCCGTGGACGGCGACCGGCTGCGGATCATGTCGCTCAACCTGTTCGTCGGCCGGGCCGACCCGCGCACGGTCTTCGGCATCGCCCGCGACCAGAAGATCGACGTGCTGGTCATGCCCGAGGTGACCCCGGCCGCGGAGGCCGCGCTCGACGAGCTGGGGCTCGCGGAGCTGCTGCCCAACCGCGTGTCCGACACGGATGCCACCGGCTCGGGCACGGCCGTGGCGTCCCGCTTCCCGTTGCGCCAGATCGTGCTGATGGACGAGTCGACGCTGGCGCAGCCGTCGATGGTGGTCGACATGCCCGGCAGCGACGACGTGGAGCTGACCGCGGTCCACATCCAGCCCGGCGTGCGAACGGGCACGGCGGGCACCTGGCGCACCGAGCTCGCCGAGCTGCCCCGCCCGGCCGAGCGCATCCGGGTCCTCGCGGGCGACTTCAACGCGTCGTTCGACCACGCCGCCTTCCGTGAGCTGATGGACCGCGGCTACGCCGACGCCGCCGAGTCCACAGGCGACGGTCTGTCGGCCACCTGGCGGAAGTGGCCGCTGGGCCCACCGGTCACGATCGACCACATCCTGGTCGACGACCGCTGCGCGATCGCCGGCTACGAGGTCTTCGATGTCGGGGGCACCGACCACGACGCCCTGGTGTCGGAGCTCATCCTTCCGTAGTGGACTGTCCGAAAAGGATGGTCAGTTGCCCAGCGAGCCCGGGTACAGGTACCGCTCCTCGGGTTCGGAGTCCGTGTGGAACCAGGCCGCGAAGAAGCCGCTCAGGTCCTTGCCGGCGACGTCCTGGACGAACTGCTCGAACTCCGGCCACGACGCGTTCCCGTCCCGGTGCTTCGTCGGCCACTCCTTCAGCACGCGGTCGAACGCCCGGTCGCCGATCTCCCGCCGCAGCGCGTGCAGTGCCATCGGGCCCTTGTCGTACACCGCGGTGAACTCGTTGCCCGCGCCCATGTCGTACAGCTTGCCGCTCCAGAACCGGTTCGACGCCCGGGAGACCTCCTGGCGGTACTGGTCGTCGAGGTTCACGCCTTCCTTCGCCTCGTCCCACAGCCACTGGGCGTAGCTCGCGAAGCACTCGTTCAGGCAGATGTCCGCCCACGACTGCACCGTCACGGTGTTGCCGAACCACTGGTGCGCGTTCTCGTGCACCACGACGGGAAGCTCCGCCCACGACGCGTAGATCGGCCGGCCCTGCGTCTCCAGCGAGAACCCGATGCTCTCGTTGATGTAGATCCCGCCCGCCGCGCTCTGCGGGTACGGCCCGAACTTCGACGACAGGAACGCGATGACCTCCGGCAGCCGCGACTCGACCTCCCGCTTGTTCTCCGCTCCCGGCGCGTAGGCGCTCACCACCGGGATCCCGCCGGGCAGCGTCGAGCGGTCGATGCTCCACTTGTCGATGCCGACCGTCGTCAGGTACGTCGCGATCCGGGTCGGCTCGACCCAGTGGAACGTCGTCCAGCCGTCCGAGCCGCGGGTCGGCGGCCGCTCGCGACCGTTGGACACCACGCTCCAGCCGTTCGGCACCCGCGCGTCCAGCTTGAACGTCGCCTTGTCCCGCGGCGTGTCGTTCGCCGGATACCACGCCGTCGCCGAATGCGGCTCGCCCGCCGCGAACGCGCCGCCGGACTGGGCGATCTGCCAGCCGTTCTCGCCGAGCGAGCCCGACTCGGTCCCCTGCGGCACGCCGGCGTACCGGACCCGGGTGGTGAACCCCGCGTCGTCCGCGACCGTGGCGGCCGGCGTGATCACCAGCTCGTGCTCGCCGGTCCGCTCGAACGTCGCCGCCTCGCCGTCCACCTCGACCGCGCTGACCTTCAGGCCGTTCAGGTCCAGGTTGAACCGGTCGAGGTCACCGGTCGCCTTCGCGGTGATCCTCGTGTCGCCGTTCAGGTTGCGGCTACGCGGGTCGTAGCTGATCGACACGTGGTAGGCCGTCACGTCGTAGCCGCCGTTGCCGTCCTTCGGGTAGTACGGGTCGCCGACCCCGTCCGCGCCCGGCGCCGCCTCGGCCGGCGTCGTCGGCTTCGGCGGCTCGACGGCGTCGTTCGACCGTGACGTGCACGAGGCGAGGCCCAGCACCGCCAGGAGGAGACAGGCGGCGCGGACGGCCGTGCCGTGGTGCATCGTGAACAACTCCCTGCGTGGACAGCTCCGGGCGGTACCCGCGACCATCTTGGCTGACGTGCCGTTATGCCGGAGTGGGATCGGACCGTATATGACTGTGCCGTGGTGCGACGACCCGACGTGATCTCCTTCGGCGGCAGCGGCCCGCCGATCCTGCTGCTGCACGGCCTGATGGGCCGGGCCAGCACCTGGTCGGCCGTCGCGAGCTGGCTCACCAGGTACGGCCGGGTCATCGGCCTCGACGCGCGCGGGCACGGCCACAGCCCGCACCGCGGCGGCGGCTGGCGCACCGAGGACTTCGTCGCCGACGCCGCGGCGCTGCTCGGCGACACCGGAGGCGGGCCCGCGGTGGTGATCGGCCACTCGATGGGCGGCCTGCACGCGTGGTGCCTCGCCGCCGCCCACCCCGAGCTGGTCCGCGCGATCGTCGTCGAGGACATGGCGCCCGACCAGCGCGGCCGGACCGTCGATCCGTGGCGCGCCCACTTCGAGTCCTGGCCCGTCCCGTTCGCCTCGCTGGCCCATGTCCACGAGTTCTTCGGCGACCTCGGCGACTACTTCGCCGAGTGCGTGGTCGAGCGGGACGACGGCTACCACCTGATCGCCGACCTCGACGACCTCTACGACATCGCCGGCGAGTGGGGCCGCCGCGACTACTGGCCGATGGTCGAGCGGGTCCGCTGCCCGCTGCTGGCGGTCGAGGCCGGGCACAGCGCGATGCCGCCCGGCCAGCTGGCCGAGCTGCCGGTCCGCGCCCCCGGCGGCGGGCACCACCTGGTCGTCGCGGGCGCCGGCCACGTCGTCCACCACGACGAGCCGCACACCTACCGCGGCGCGGTCGAGGCGTTCCTGTCCGAGGTGCTCAACCGGTGACGAGCACCTCGGCCGTGCCGGTGTGGGTGTCGACGACCGCGATCTCGGTGACCCGGGCCCTGATCGGCTCGACCGGGTACAGCGCGGCGAACCCGGCGGTCACCTGGGCCGGCTCGATGCCCTGCGCGAGCGTGCAGTGCGGCACCCACGAGCCGGGCAGGTAGTACGCCGAGGGCTGCTTGACCTTCTTGGCCAGCACGTCGTGCACCGCGGAGTGGACGGCCAGCAGCTCGGTGTCCACGACCGCGGCGAGCACCAGGACGGGCTCGCTCGCGGGGAACGCGGCGAGCGTGGACAGCCACAGGTTCGGGATCGACAGCAGCCGCAGGTCCCCGCGCAGGTCCTCGCGTGTCCGCGGCGGGATCACGCCGGCCAGCGCGAACGTGACGTGCGGCCGGTGCCGGCCGTGCGTGCGGGTGGCCAGGCTGGGTACGCCCGCCTTGTCCAGCCTGCGCCACAGGCCACGCACGGCGGCATCGGCCGCGTCGTCGAAGCAGAACTGCAGCGCCTGCGCCATGGCCGCAGAGTGCCACAGCGCCCGGCGCGTCGAGCCGGCGGCGTCAGCTCAGCAGGCGCCGCCAGGTTGGGGTGTCGACGAGCACGTCGCGGCCGGCCCGTTCGCCGCGGCTGGTCAGCAGGACGCGGGCCGCCCGCGCGTCCTCGCCCGAGTCGCCGGCCCGCACGGTGCGGACCAGCAGCGGCCACGTGGTCGCGCCGATGAACCCGCTCTCGTCCGCGGTCCGGCTGGCGTAGCAGGGGTCGTAGGCCACGCCGTGCCCGGTCGCGAGCGTCCGCACGGCCGCGAACGTCGACGTGCCGAACACGCCGTCCGTCGGCACGTTCGCGCCGCGCGCCCGCAGGAGGTGTTGTGCCGCAAGGACTTGCGCCCCGCTCGCGCCCGGCTTGAGCAGTGGCCAGGTCGCCGGCTGGACGACCGGTCGGCCCAGCACCTCGCCGACCGCGTCCCGCAGCTCGGGCAACCGTCCATAGAGGACCTCGCCGGGGCACTCCGTGGCGTTGAAGTCCCGGTGTCCCATGATCTCCGACGGCGCGATGCCGTACTGCGACGCGATGTAGGCGACCAGCTGCACGAGCGAGTCCCACAGCTCGGGCGTGACGTCCACATTGGAGTAGAGACCCTCGTTCTCGATGCCGATGGTCTCGCTGTTGTGGTTGCCCACGTGCGCGCCCATGACGTGCTGGGTGCCACCGTCGAGGATCTCGACGCTGCGGTGGCGGCCCTCGGTGATGTGCCCGCCGCGGCTGTTCGTCAGCTGCTGGCCGGAGTCGATCCAGCCGCGGCTGTCCATGTGGAAGTTCTGGATGCCGCGGGAGATCGCGAACGCGTGCTCCAGCGACAGGTCGTCCGAGTTCGAGCCGGCTGTGTGGTGGACGATGATGTAGGTCGGCGTGTGGTCGAGCACCTGGATGGTGCCGTTCGGCGGGCGCGCGCCCCACTCGTCGGTGCCGTGGATGGTCGGCCGGGCGGCCGCCTTCGGCGCGCGCTGCTGTTCGCCGGCCGCGCCGGCGGTGATCGGAACAGTGGCGCCCAGGGCGCCGACGGCGGTAACGGTGAATCCGCCGCGAATCAGGGCACGGCGAGAAACGGCCATCTCGATCTCCCTCGACAAGGGGCACGTGGCCCAGATCGGTGACTGGCCCAGCCGACGGTAGTCACCGGATCACGTGGTGACAAGAGTTCCCCAAATACCGGAGTGTTTTGTTGCCCGTTTGCGAGTCAGTGCTCGCCGGGTAACGCGAACAGCCCGTCGGCGGTCTGCTCGACCAGCCCGTCGGTGAGCAGCGAGTCGAGGCACCGGTCGCGTTGGCCCGCGTCGGACCACACCATGTCCAGCTGGGCCTTGGCCACCGGGGTTGGCGTGTCCCGCAGGACGTCGAGCAGCCGGCCGCGCACCTGCCGGTCGGTGCCGGCGAACCTCTGCACCGGCTTCGCGGGTCCGGTGTAGGCGGGCCGGCCGGCGCGCTGCCAGGCGCACGACTCGTACACGGGGCAGTCCGCGCAGCGCGGCGCGCGGGCGGTGCACACGGTCTGGCCGAGCTCCATGAGGGCCGCGGACATCCGCGCCGCGAGCTCGTCGGCGGCCGGCAGCAGTGCGTCCGCGTCGGCCAGGTCCCGCGTGGCGGAGGCGGGGCCGGCGTCGCCGGCACCGTGCACGGCGCGGGCGATGACGCGGCGCACGTTCGTGTCGACGACCGGGCAGCGCTTGCGGTAGGCGAACGCGGCCACCGCCCGCGCGGTGTACGCGCCGATCCCGGGCAGCGCGAGCAGAGTGTCCACATCGGACGGTACGACGTCGCCGTGCCGCTCGGCGATCGCGGTGGCGGCCTCCCGCAGCCGCAGCGCGCGGCGCGGGTAGCCGAGCTTTCCCCACGCGCGCAACACGTCGGCGGGGGTGGCGTCGGCGAGGTCGGACGGCTTCGGCCAGCGCGCCAGCCACTCGTGCCAGACCGGCTCGACGCGGGCGACCGGGGTCTGCTGCAGCATGATCTCGCTGACCAGCACGCCCCAAGCCGAGCAGCCGGGCGCCCGCCAGGGCAGATCCCGGGCCCGCTCGGCGAACCAGTCGGTCAGCACGTGCGCGTCGAGGCTCATCGCCGCTCGTCCGCCTCCCCGGAATTCAAAGCGTCGGTTACGTCCCAGCGAACAGTGCGGATGTCCGGTTGACTGTGGCTGGGCGCCGTCACGGTACCCCTGAGGTTGCGTTGGTAGGCACAAGACCTCACCCGATGACGACCTCGGTCAGCTCGGCGGTGTGCACGTCGTACACGAATCCCCGCACGTGCTCGCGGTGTGGCACGAACGGGCTGCGGCGCACCCGCTCCACCGACTGTCGCACGCTGTCCTTGACCTCGCGGAACGCCTCGATCGCCCATGGCGGCCGCAGTCTCGTCTCGCGCTCGAGCTCGTCCTTGAAGTCGTCCTCGGTGATCATCGACAGGCCGCACGAGGTGTGCTGCATGACGATGACCTCGCGGGTCTCCAGCCGGCGCTGGCTGATCGCGAGCGAGCGGATGACGTCGTCGGTCACGATGCCGCCGGCGTTGCGCATGATGTGCACCTCGCCGTGGCGCAGGCCGAAGACGTCGAACACCTTGATGCGGGCGTCCATGCACGTGACCACGGCCAGGTGGAGGCTGGGCACGGGCGTCGGGACCCCGGGCGCCCCGTGGTCCGTGCCGGCCGTATGTCGCTGGAGCAGCTCGTCGATCGCGGTCATGGTCACTCCCTGGCCGCCGGCTTCTTGGTACGGCTATGACACTGCGTTGGTCCACTGAACTCTCGCTCGACTACCCATTGGAACAACGTGTCCGCGCCCCGGCAATATGGCTTTGGTTACCTGCCGGAGCCGGCCTACCTGCGGAAATCCCCCGATCGAGGGTGCGGCAGATCCCCGGTGCCGCGGGTGCGCGGCGTTACGGTCGGTCCATGATCGAACCTACCGGCCCGCTGCCGCCGTCGGTCTACTGGCGCCGCCGGGCGCTCGCCGGGGGTGCGTGTGTCGTCGCGGTGGTGCTGCTCGCGTGGATCATCGGCGGCCTCATCGGCTCCGCGGACGAGGGCCCGGTACGGGGCACGGGCGGCTCGCCGAACCTGGTCGCGGCGCCGAGCTCCCCGCCCTCCTCGGCCCGCCCGGCCGCCCCGTCGTCGTCTGCCCGTGCGACGGCGACGGCTTCCAGTGGTCCGTCGCCGGCCACGACCGCGCCGTCCGGCCGCCCGACGACCCGCCCGGCGCCGGTCCCGGCCGGTCCCCCGAAGCCGTGCCGCGACGCGGTGATCCGGGTGGTGGCCCAGCCGGGCGCCCCGGCCTATCGCATGGGCGAGCGCCCGCTGCTGCGGCTGCTGGTGGTGAACGTCGGCGAGGTTCCGTGCACCCGCGACGTGAGCCGCAAGCTGCGGGAGCTGCTGATCACGACGGCCAACGGCGGGAAACGCCTGTGGTCGAGCAACGACTGCTACGCCCCGGCCGGCGTCGAAAAGCGCACCCTCGCACCGGGCGAGCCGCTGCGCTTCTCGCTCAACTGGGCGGGCCGCACCTCCGCACCAGGCTGCCCCGTGGAGCGCACGCGGGTGGAGCCGGGCCGGTACCGGGTGATCGGCAAGCTGGGCGACCTGACCGGCCCCCCGGCCTTCCTGACCCTGACCCCCTGACGACTCCGCCCGGCCGTCGACCACGAGCCCGCGCACGTACGCGAGCCCCCGCGCGCACGCGACCTCGCGTACGCCCCGCGACCCCGCGCACCTACGTGAGCCCCGCGCGCAGGAACGTGAACCCCTGCGCACACCTAACGTGAACTCCCGCGCGCGCACGCGCGTGCAGAACGCGAGAAACGAAAGCCCCACCCTGTCCCGGGGGCCACCCTCACGTGCCAGTCTACCGGCGAGGCCTGACGAAAACGGCTGAGCGGTGTCCGCTGTGGATGGTTCAGTCAGGTGTGGACAACTACGGGCCGAACCAGCGTTCCTCGGTCGTCCGCGGGGGCGCGGAAGTCTTGCCCAGCACCAGCTCCGTGTCCAGCGTGATGTGCCGCGGCCGGTTGTGCTCCGCCGCGTTCAGCAGCAGCTTGCCCGCCGCGCGGCCCTTCTCCAGCACCGGCTGCCGGATCGTCGTCAGGCCCACGCGCTCGCCCTCGGCGATGCCGTCGAACCCCGTGACCGTCAGGTCCTGCGGCACCCGCAGCCCGCGCCGCCGCGCCTCCGTGAGCGCGCCCAGCGCCAGGATGTCCGACGTACACAGCAACGCCGTGACCTCGGGGTTCGAGTCCAGCACCTGCGCCGCGGCCGACTCGCCGCTCGCCGTGCTGTGGTCGAACCGCTCCACCACCGGCACCCGCGTCCAGTCGACACCGGCCGCGTCGAACGCCTCCGCCAGGGCCGACAGCCGGGCCCGCTGCACGTGGAAGTGCGCCGTCCGCTGCCGGTCCACTGACGCGAACCCGTCGTTGCGGTCGCGCGCGAGCCGCATGCACGCCACGCCGACGCTGCGGTGGCCCAGGCTGATCAGCCGCCCGGCCAGCTGCGCGATCGCCGCGTGGTCGTCGATCCCGACGAGGTCGACGCCGTCCACCCGCGGCTGGTCGCACACCACGGTCGGCACCGGCCGGGACAGCACGGCCGCCAGGTGCGGGTCGTCGTCGGGCACCGAGTACACGACGAACCCGTCGACGCCGGCGCTGTGCACCGCTGTCACGTCCTCGCGCTCCGGGTTCACCGGCACGAGGTGCAGACCCTGCCCGGCCCCCTCGCACGCGAGCGCCAAACCCTCCAGGAAACCGAGCGCCGCCGGGTCGCGGAAGGCGTACGACAGGTTCTCGGTCAGCAGCAGCCCGACCGCCCCCGCCTTGCGTGTCCGCAGCGAGCGCGCGACCGGGTCCGGGCCGGGGTAGCCCAGCCGGCGCGCGGTCTCCAGCACCCGCCTGCGCAGTTCGGGGGACAGCTGATCGGGCCGGTTGTAGGCGTTGGACACGGTGGTCCGCGACACGCCGAGCTCCGCGGCCAGCGACGCAAGCGTTGCTGGCCGGCGAACATGCATTGGCCGGGCCATGTGCTGACCGTAACGGTTCAGAACCATGAGCAGAAGTCCGGCCGCTTACCGGCGGCTTCACCGGATGGATGACTCTCATTTCGCCCGGTCGCGTTAACGGCAGTCCGGAGAACGTCGTATAGTCGGCGGAGCGTAGTCGAAAATGGTTCCCATTATCCATAGTGAGGTACGCATGAGTCGGCTGTCCAGATCCGTCCCCGCCGCCGCGACCGCCGCCGCGTTCACGTTGACCCTCGCCGCCTGCGGCGACGCCGGCCCGGCCGCCGAGGACGGGAAGATCTCCGTGGTCGCCTCGACGAACGTGTGGGGCAGCGTGGTCGAGGCGGTGGGCGGCGACCGCGTGAGCGTCCGGGCGCTGATCGACGACCCGTCCGCCGACCCGCACGCGCACCCCGACCAGCCCGAGGACGCGACCGCGCTCGCCGGGGCCGACCTGGCCGTCTACAACGGCGGCGGTTACGACGAGTTCTTCACCGAGCTCCTCGACGCCACCGGCACGGACGCCAGGAAGATCGACGCCTTCGCGCTGTCCGGGTACGCCGACGGCGAGAACGAGCACGTCTGGTACGACCTGCCGACCGTCAAGAAGGTCGCCGACCGGATCGCGGCCGACCTCGGCTCGATCGACCCCGGCCGGCGGGAGCGCTTCACCGCGAACGCGAAGACGTTCGACACCGAGGTGGACGCCGTCGCCGCGAAGGCCGGGCGGATCGGCGAGGACAGGCCGGGCACGAAGGTCGTCGCCACCGAGCCCGTCGCCCACTACCTCCTCGACGCCGCCGGCCTGACCGACGCGACGCCACCGGAGTTCTCCGAGGCGATCGAGGAGGAGACCGACCCGCCCGTGGCCGCCGTCGCCGCGACCACCGGCCTCATCAGCGGCAGGCAGGTCGCGCTGCTGGTCAACAACGCGCAGACCGAGACCCCGGTGACCGACTCGCTCGGCGACGCCGCGCGCCAGGCCGGCATCCCGGTCGTCACCGTGACGGAGACGCTGCCAGCCGGCGTGACGGGCTACGTTGGGTGGATGACCGAGCAGGTGGACGCCCTCGCGGGCGCGTTGAACACGGCATGAGCGTGGCATGAGTGTCGACCCGGACGCGGCCCCGGCCATCCCCGCGCGGGACGAGCCGGGCACCGGCGTGGTGTCCCTGCGCGACGCGACCCTCGCCTACGGCGGTCGGGTCCTGTGGCAGGGGCTCGACCTGGACGTCGCGCCCGGCGAGTTCGTCGCCGTGCTCGGGCCGAACGGGTCGGGCAAGACCAGCCTGCTGCGTGTCCTGCTCGGACTGCGGTCGCTGACCGCGGGCACCGTGCGTGTGGTCGGCGCGGCACCCGGGCGCGGGAACCGGCGGATCGGCTACGTCCCGCAGCAGCGCGCGATGGAGGAGAGCCTGACCCTGCGCGGACGCGACCTGGTCGGCCTCGGCCTCGACGGGCACCGGTGGGGGATCGGCCTGCGCGGCATGCGGACCCGGCGCGAGCGGGTGGGCCGGGCACTGGACTCCGTTGGCGCGCACGACTTCGCCGACGCACCGGTCGGCCGGCTCTCCGGCGGCGAGCAGCAACGGCTGCGGGTGGCGCAGGCGCTGATCAGCGACCCGGAGGTACTGCTGTGCGACGAGCCGCTGCTCTCGCTCGACCTCGCCAACCAGCAGGTCGTCAGCTCGCTGATCGACGAGCGGCGACGTGCGGCGGACACCGCCGTGCTGTTCGTGACCCACGAGATCAACCCGGTGCTGCCGATGGTGGACCGGGTCCTGTATCTCGTGGACGGCCGGTTCCGGATCGGCCGGCCGGACGAGGTGATGACCGCGTCGACCCTCTCGGAGCTCTACCGCGCGCCGATTGACGTGGTGCGGGTGCAGGGGCAGATCCACGTGGTCGGCGCGCAGAGCGGCCTGTGCGAGGACCAGCCGCACCACCACCTGCACGACGAGTCGCGCGGTGAGGCCTGATGGACAAGCTCTTCGACTTCGAGCTGACCGGCGAGCTGCTGCGGTTCGGCTTCGTGCAGACGGCGTTGCTGGCGGCGGCGATCCTCGGGCTGCTGGCCGGGGTGCTCGGTCCGCTGATCGTGAGCCGCAACATGGCGTTCGCGGTGCACGGGACGAGCGAGTTGTCGTTCACCGGCGGCGCGGCGGCCCTGCTGCTGGGCATCAACGTCGGCCACGGCGCGCTCGCGGGCGCGATCGTGGCGGCGCTCGTGCTGGGGCTCCTGTCGCGGCGCAGCTCCGAGCACGACTCGGTGATCGGCGCGGTGCTGGCGTTCGGGCTCGGCGTCGGCGTGCTGCTGCTGTGGTACTACCCGGGACGCGCGTCGAACAAGTTCGGGTTGCTCGTCGGCCAGATCGTGAGCGTGGACTTCGCGTCACTGGCCCTGCTCGCCGGGTGCGCGGTCGCGGTGTTGCTGTCGCTGCTGGCGATCTACCGGCCGCTGCTGTTCGCGTCGGTGGACCCCGAGGTGGCACGGGCGCGCGGCGTGCCGACCGGGCCGCTGTCGCTGGTGTTCGCGGTGCTGGTCGGTGTCGCGACGGCGCTGGGCGTGCAGACGGTCGGGGCGCTGCTGGTGCTGGCGCTGATGATCACGCCGGCGGCCGCGGCGTGCCGAATCACCGCGAACCCCTTGCGCGCCACGGTTCTCGCCATCGTGTTCGCCGAGGCGTCGGCGGTCGGGGGGATCGTGCTCTCGCTCGCGCCGGGGGCACCGGTGAGCGCGTTCGTCACGGCGATCTCGTTCTGCATCTACCTGGTGTGCTGGGTGCTGTCGCTGGTGCGCGAGCGGGGCGGGCGGCCGCGCGGCGTGCCTAGTGGAGCAGTAGCAACACCTGCAGTTCTCCGATGACCGCGCCGATGACCGCGCCGACGGCGATCAGCTTCCACTCGTCCTGACGGAACGCCGGGCGCAGCAGGCCCTCGTACTCGACGCGGGTGAGCCGGCGCATGCGGGTAGCGATGGTGTCGCGGATGTCGAGGGCGTCGGTCGCGTAGTCCTTCGCGTGCAGCATCGTGTCGGGCAGGTAACGAAGCGCGCGGTCCGCGGCGGCGTGCTTCATCTCGACGTAGGTGTCGGCCCCGACCGCGACGGCGATGACGGGCTTGGCGGCGCCGGCCTGCTCGTCGATGGTCGTCTCGATCACCCGGCGGATCATGGTGAGCAGCAGGTCGGACCTCGGCCCGCGGAGCACGGCGTCGACGATGTTGGGCACGGTCATGACGTCGCGGGCGACGATCTCGGCGTACTGCTTGGCGACCTCGTCCCGGCGCCGCTGGAAGACCCCGTGGAGTCGCAGCGGCCCGAACCGCTTGGGGCGCCGGGGAAAGAACACCAGCTTGATGGCGAGCCAGTCGGTGAACCACCCGATGATCGCGCCGAAGACGGGGAGCACCCACGGGTCCTTGGTGATCGCCCAGACGGCGGTCTGCACGAGACCGAGGACGAATCCGAAGTAGATCCCGCAGCGCGCGATGAAGGCCATCTCGGGGCGGGAGATGTCCCGGATGAGCTTGATCAGCAGGGCCTTGTCCCGGGTCAGCGCGCCGACCGCGACCTGCCGGATGTCGAGTACCTCGCCGATGTTCTCCCGGATCTCCGCCATGACCCGCTTGACCAGCTGCGGCGAGGAGGCCTGCGCCTGCTTGACGAGCATCTCCTGCGCGAGCGGCGGCATGAGCTCCCAGAGCCCGGGCCGGTAGGTCTCCATGACGTCACGCATGATCTCGTCGACCGCGATGAGCAGCGGCCCCTCGATCTCCTTCGCGACCCGCTCGGCATCGAGTCTCAGAAATATCTCGTTCGTGTCAACGAGCCTGCTGGTGAGCAGGTCGGCGGAGGTCCGGATCATCCGCTCGGAGTTCCGCGGCACCACGCCCTGCCAGCCGAGCCAGGGCTCCCGGAGCCCGATGAAGCGCACGGGCCGGAACATCATCTCGATGGCCGCCCGTTTGGTGAGATATCCGATGACGGCGGCGATGACCGGCATGGACAGGTAGATCTGCCAGTGCGCGGCGAAGTCGTCGAGGATCGCCATCTGAACGGACTGCCTCTCCAACCGAGCCGTTGCCGCCGAACGCCCCGCAGTCTCACCCGCGGAGGTCGCGGCGGCAACCCGTGGCGCCGGTCGCCGCCACGAGCTGTGGGACACTGGAATCCGGTTCGACAGCGAACGACATGGACGTGGGGGTCAAATGCCGGGGAGACTTCGCCGTCGAGCAGAGCGCCTTGTCATGGCCACGATGGCGGTGCTCGGAATCGCTGTTTTCGCGGCCGACACGCTCGACTGGTTCGACCGGGTGGCGAACGGTGCCGCGATCCCGAAGATCACCCTGCTCATGCTGAGCACGGTCACGATTTTCCTGTTGCTGGAGATGGAGCGTTTCCAAACGCTGGACAAGATAGAGGCGTCGCTCGCCAACCTGGACATCCAGGGTATCGCGCAGACATTGCGACGCGAGCAGTACGCCGGTCTGGTCAAGGTGCACGAGCGTTTTCTCGAAAGCGATTTCAGCAAGTACCTCGGCCGCGCCAAACATGTCACGATCCTGAACACCTGGATTCCCAACCTCCACATGCTCAGGACCGACCTGGAGGCGGCGCTCAACCGGCGCGCCGAGGTTCGGATCCTGCTGCTGCACCCGAAGTCCATGGTCACCGGCCTGCGTGAGCAGGCGTTGCGCGAGCGCGGCATGAAGGAGATCGACGAGCCGGTGCGCGATGGCATCCAGCGCTGCCTGGCGATCCTCGAGTCGGTGTACCGGCAGGCCGACCAGCGGCGGCGGAGCAAACTCAAGATCAGGGTCTTCAACTCGCTGCCGTCGGTCTCGGTGTACCGCGCGGACGACCACTTTCTCGTCGGCATGTTCCTGCACGGCCAGCTGGCGATCGACTCGCCCCAGTTCGAGATCCACGGCTCGGACACCATCCTCGGCCGGCAGATCCAGAAGGAGCTCGACACGCTCTGGGAGGTCGGCCACGACGTGGACCCCGGCAACTGGACGCGCTCGATCGACATCAACATCTAGGAGTGAGGTGCTCGGATGAAAGAGTTGGACGACTTCGAAGACGGGCTCATCGAACGGTTCCGGCAGCACCCGGTTCTCCGCGACATCGACCGGCTCTCCGAGGACGCCTTTCACGACATCCTCCTCCAACGGCGATTTCTCTCCCACACGTTCACGACGGTATACGACCTGGCGATCGACCTGCTGACCGATGAGCAGGCCATCCGGATCGCCCGGGTGATAATTCGGGAGGAATACCCGGACGACAAGAGCTCCGGCCCGCCACCGTCGCACCGCGAGGACATGAAGTGCGACATTCTTCGGCTCGGTGTGTCCTGGCGAAAGTTCGTCGAGACCCGGCCGTCGCGGGAAACCGGCGAGGTGATCAGCCATATGTTCTCGCTGCTCGCCGACTCGGGCGCCGGCGAACACGCGAACATGAAGCTGGTGACCATTCTCCGTTTCTGGGGCGAGATCCTGGTCTCGGTCGAATACGCCGAACTGTGGCGACGAATGGAGAAGCACCTGATGGTCAACGGTGAGAACCACTCGCTGTTCTACTACCCCCACCTCAAGCACGACGCCAAGACCCGCCCACTGGCGGAGGCATCCCCACTGTCGCTGACCCACTCGGACCAGCTCGGCGTGCGCCTGTACCAGCTCGTCGGCTCCGCCCCCGACACGTGGGACTCCTTCAGGGAGGTCGAGTCCACCGTGCTCGGACTGAAGAACAGGTTCTACGACCAGTTCGTCCCCGCGATCCCCTGACCACGGCGCCCAGCCGAGTCTCCGTGCGCCCAACCGAAGTCGCGTCGCACCTCAGGTCAACGCGTTGCCTGCCATAACGCCTGGCGCCGCTGCTGCCTGCTCGGCGCTCATCAGCGCCGCGGCCAGGTAGTCCGCGTGGTCGGTGCTGCATCCCTCGCCCGGCGGCCAGGCGATCCGGACCCGGCCGTCCCGGGCGAAGATCCGGATCTCACGCGGGCGCCCCAATGGATCCGTGACGGGCACGGTCCATTCCAGCGGGTTCGGCGGTGGCGTCGTCATCGGACGTCAGCGTCCCCGGAGCGGCCAGGGTCGTCAAGCTCGAGCACGAAGCACCAGGCCGGAAACGCCTCGCGACACGATCCGCACCGGCCATGGATTCGGGCGTGACGCCTAGAACTGGTAATACAGGAAGGGGCTGAACGTGCCGGCCGCCGTGAGGACCGCGGCGTAGAACAGGCCCACCGTCATCACGCCGACTCGTAGCACGGATGCCGCGCGGGTCTGGGAGGACTCCAGTAGCGGGCCGGTGACCGGGTGGGGTGGCAGGAACACGATCGCCATCGCGAGGAGCAGGATCACCAGGCGCTGGTTCGTGAACGCCTCCGCCGCCACATCCGTCAGGCCGGTGAGGTCCGGCAGCAGCATGTGGCCGATGATCGTCAGCGCCTGGGCCATGTCCGTCGAGCGGAAGAAGACCCAGCCGAAGACCACCAGCAGGAACGTCAGAGCCCGGCGGGCGATCTTGGCCCGGCGGCCCGACGGCGGGCCGTCGAGGCCGAAGCCGCGCTCGATGATCAGCAGGGCCCCGTGGTAGAGGCCCCACACCAGGAACGTCCAGTTCGCACCGTGCCAGAAGCCCGTCAGCACGAACACCACGCACAGGTTGCGGTACGTCCGCGCGCCGCCCTGCCGGTTGCCGCCCAGCGGGATGTACACGTAGTCCCGGAACCACCGCGACAGCGACATGTGCCAGCGTCGCCAGAACTCCGTGATCGTCACCGACGAGTACGGGCGCGCGAAGTTCTCCGGCAGCCGGAAGCCCAGCATGCGACCCAGCCCGATCGCCATGTCCGAGTAGCCCGAGAAGTCGAAGAACAGCTGCAACGTGTAGGTCAGCGCGCCCAGCCAGGCCATCGCGAACGTCATCTCGCCGTTCGGTGTCGAGAAGCACGCGTCGACCACCGGCGAGAGCGAGTCGGCGATGATGACCTTCTTGCACAACCCCAGCGCGAACCGGGGGAAGCCCGCCGCGATGTCGTCGAGCCGGTGTGTGCGCTCCTGCGGCAGCTGGTCCGCGATCTCCCGGTACCGCACGATCGGGCCCGCGATCAGCTGCGGAAACATCGAGATGTACGTCGCGTACGAGATCGGGCGGCGCAGGGCCGGGCGCTCGCCGCGATAGATGTCCACGACGTAGGAGATGTTGTGGAACGTGTAGAACGAGATCCCGATCGGCAGCACCAGGTGCGTCACGGGGAAGTCGCCGCCCAGCAGCTGCGCGAACCCGTTCAGCTGCGCGGTCAGGAACCCCGCGTACTTCCAGACGACCAGCACGCCCACGTCGACGCAGATGACCCCGATCAGGATCGCCCGCCGCTTCCGCCGCCGCACGAGCGCCCACTCGTCCGGCTCCAGCAGCTGCCCCGCGAAGTAGTTCACCACGATCGTGACGAGCAGCAGGATGACCGTCGGACCCGCGCCGGCCGTGTAGAAGATGAGGCTCGCCACCGCGATGATGCCGTTGCGCCAGCTGCGCGGGCACAGCAGTACCAGCGCCAGCACGATCGGCGTGAAGATCCACAGGAACAGCGGGCTGGCGAACGACATCCCTCTGACCTCACCTCCCCGACAAGGGACGCCTGACTCTAGCCCGCCGCACCCCGCGCACCGCGCCGCGCACGCGTGGCCGGGTCGGGGAGCTCAGGTACGGCCGGCGGTCCGGCGCCGCCGCGCCACCTCCGCCAGCACCACGCCGGCCGCCACCGACGCGTTCAGCGACTCCACACCGGCCGCCATCGGGATCGACACCGTCTCGTCGCACGTCTCGCGTACGAGCCGGGACAGCCCACGGCCCTCCGAGCCGACCACCACGACGAGCGGTGAGGTCGCCAGCTTCAGCTCGTCCACGGTGATCGTGCCGTCCGCGTCCAGCCCGACGATCATCATCCCGGCCTGGGCGTAGGAACGCAGCGTCCGCGTCAGGTTCGTCGCCAGCGCCACCGGCAGCCTCGCCGCGGTGCCCGCCGACGTCCGCCACGCCACCGCCGTCACCCCGGCGCTCCGCCGCTGCGGCAGCAGCACGCCGTTCGCGCCGAACGCGGCCGCCGCGCGGATCACCGCGCCCAGGTTCCGCGGGTCCGTCACGCCGTCCAGCGCCACCAGCAGCGGCGGCTCGTTCGACTCGGCGGCCACGTCCAGCAGGTCGTCCGGGTGCGCGTAGGAGAACGGCGGCATCTGCAGCGACAGCCCCTGGTGCAGCGCCCCGCCGGTCAGCTTGTCCAGCTCCGCCTTCGCCACCTCCAGGACCGAGATCCCGCGGTCGGCCGCGAGCCGCACCGCCTCGGTCACCCGGTCGTCGGCGTCGATCCCCAGCTGCACGTACAGCGCGGTCGCCGGCACGTCGGCCCGCAGGCACTCGACGACCGGGTTGCGGCCGGCCACCAGCTCGGTGCCGGGCTTGTCCTTCGCACGGCGCTGCGCTGCCTTCGTCCGCACAGCGGCGCGCCGCTGTGCGGGGTGGCCCGGGCGCATCGACGCGCGCGGCGTCGGGCCCTTGCCCTCCAGGCCCTTCGACCGCCGGCCGCCGGACCCGACGACCGCGCCCTTCTTCGTGCCGGATTTGCGAACCGCGCCCCGGCGCTTGGAGTTCCCAGCCACGTCAGCTGTCCTTAAATGTCCACTGTGGTCCGTCGGGGGTGTCCTCGACGGTGATGCCGGCGGTCAGCAGCCGGTCCCGGATCGCGTCGGCCGCGGCGAAGTCCTTGGCCTCGCGCGCCCGCTGGCGCTGCTCGAGCAGCTCGCCGACGAGCACGTCCAGCGCGGCCACGGCCGACGTGTCCACTGTGGACGTCGAGGACCAGGCCAGCGGGTCCAGGCCGAGCACGCCCAGCCGCGCGCGCACGGTCGCGGCCGCCGCGCGGGCGGCCGCGTCGTCACCGGTGTCCAGCGCGGTGAAGCCCGCCCGGACGGTCGTGTGCACCGCGGCGAGCGCCGCCGGCGTGCCGAGGTCGTCGTCGAGCGCCGCGGTGAACTCGCGCCCGACCTCCCCGGGCTCGACCGACCCGGTCCGCGCGGCGACCTTGCCCACGAACGACTCGATCCGCTGGTAGGCGCGCACCGACTCCTCGAGCGCCTCGGGCGAGTACTCGATCGTCGACCGGTAGTGCGGCGCCACCAGGTAGTACCGCAGCTCCTGCGGCCGCACCCGGCGCACCATCTCCGGGATCGACACGACGTTCCCCATCGACTTCGACATCTTCTCGCCGGCCAGGCCGACCAGCCCGCTGTGCATCCAGAACCGCGCGAACGCGTCGCCGGCCGCACGGGACTGCGCGAACTCGTTCTCGTGGTGCGGGAAGATCAGGTCGCGCCCGCCGCCGTGCACGTCGAACTCGTCGCCCAGGTACGTCAGCGCCATCGCCGAGCACTCCAGGTGCCAGCCGGGACGCCCGGGTCCCCACGGTGTCGGCCACGACGGCTCGCCCGGCCGCGCGCCCTTCCACAGCGTGAAGTCCCGCGGGTCGCGCTTGCCCTCGGCGGCCGTCTCGCCCTGCTGTACCTCGTCGAGCCGCTGGCCGGACAGCGCGCCGTACTCGCCCCAGGAGCGGACGTCGAAGTACACGTCGCCGGCCGCCGCGTACGCGTGGCCGCGGTCGATCAGGCGCTGGATCAGCTCGACCATCTGCGTGATGTGCCCGGTGGCCCGAGGCGTGATCGTCGCGGGCAGGCAGCCGAGCGTGTCGTACGCGGACTCGAACGCGCGCTCGTAGGTCGCCGACCACTCCCACCACGACGTGTCGTGCTCCGCGGCCTTGGTGAGGATCTTGTCGTCCACGTCCGTGACGTTGCGCACGAACGTGACCGTGAGCCCCTTGTGCAGCAGCCAGCGGCGCAGCACGTCGTAGGACAGCGCGCAGCCGCGCAGGTGCCCGATGTGCGGCGGCCCCTGCGGCGTGGGCCCACACACGTAGATCGACGCCGTTCCGTTCCGCACGGGATGGAACTCCCGCACGCTCCGGCTCGCGCTGTCGAACAGGTGCAGACTCACGACACTTCTCCTGGTCTCGGGTTAGGGAAAGCCTAGTGCGGTGTTCGTGGATCATCGTGCGAGGTCTTGGACCACTCAACGGGACCTCAGGGGAACGTGACGGCAGCCAGCCACAATCAACCGCGCATCCGCACCGTCGGCTGGAACGTAACCAACACTTTAAATTCCGGGGAGGCGGTGCAGCAGGCACGCGGTCGCGATCGCCGCCACGCCCTCGCCGCGACCGGTCAGGCCGAGCCCGTCGGTCGTCGTGCCGGACACCGAGACGGGCCCGCCGGCCGCGGCCGACAGCACCCGCTCGGCCTCGCCGCGCCGCGCGCTGATCCTGGGCGCGTTGCCGATGACCTGCACCGCGGCGTTGCCGAGCCGGTAGCCGGCCGCCTCGAACCGGGCCCGCACCTCGGCGAGCAGGTCGCCGCCGTGCGCGCCGGACCAGCGGGGGTCGGCGGTGCCGAACACCGTGCCCAGGTCGCCGAGCCCGGCCGCGGACAGCAGCGCGTCACACAGCGCGTGCGCGGCCACGTCCCCGTCGGAATGTCCGGCGCAGCCGTCGACGCCGTCCCAGCGCAGCCCCGCGAGCCAGCACTCCCGGCCGGCCTCGCGCGGGTGCACGTCGGTGCCGATCCCGACCCGCACGCCGGCGCTCACGGGGCCAACACCGCCTCAGCGACCGCGAGGTCGAACGGCGTGGTGATCTTCATGGCCGCCGGGTGCCCGGGCACGGTCGACACCGGGACGCCGATCCGCTCGACCAGCCCGGCGTCGTCGGTGTGCTCGTCCCCGCCCGCCTCGTACGCCCGGCGCAGCACGTCGGGCGCGAAGCCCTGCGGCGTCTGCACCGCGCGCAGGTCCGCCCGGCTGACGGTCTCGGTGACGAGCTCGTTCGCGTCCACGCGCTTCACCGTGTCGGCCACCGGCAGCACCGGCACGACCGCGGGCGCGCCCGCGGCCACCGCGTCGGTCACCGCGCGGACCAGCTCCGGAGGAGTGAACGCGCGGGCGGCGTCGTGCACGAGCACGACCGAGATCTCCGGTGACATGTCCGCCGACTCAGCGAGCGCGGCGTCCAGTGCCCGCCGCACGGACTCGGAACGGTCGCCACCACCGGCCACGACCAGCGCCTCCGCGCCGGCATCGGCCAGCACCGACCGCATGATGTCCACATGGGACAGTGGGGCCGCCACGACGACACGCCGCACGCAGCCCGCGCTGAGCAGACCGCGTACGGCGTGTACGACGAGTGGAACCCCATGGACCGGAACGAGCGCCTTGGGGCCACGACCGCCGAGGCGCTCACCTCGTCCCGCGGCCGGGACGAGTGCCACGGTGGCCGCGTTGATGTTGTTGTTGCTCAGGGTCGGGCTAGACCGACGCCGTGGCGAGGACCTCGTCGAGGATGACCTCGGCCTTGCCCTCGTCCGTGCCCTCGGCCAGCGCAAGCTCGCTGACGAGGATCTGCCTAGCCTTCGCGAGCATGCGCTTCTCGCCGGCGGACAATCCGCGATCCTTCTCGCGCCGCCAGAGGTCGCGCACCACTTCGGCAACCTTGTTCACATCGCCGGAGGCGAGCTTCTCGAGGTTGGCCTTGTACCGCCGGGACCAGTTGGTCGGCTCCTCGGTGTGAGGAGCACGCAGCACATCGAAGACCCGGTTGAGACCCTCCTGGCCGACGACGTCCCGGACACCGACGATCTCGGCGTTGTCAGCGGGGACGCGTACGGTGAGGTCACCCTGAGCGACCTTCAGGACGAGGTACTTCTTCTCCTCGCCCTTGATTACGCGGGTCTCGATTGCTTCGATGAGTGCGGCACCGTGGTGCGGGTAGACGACGGTCTCTCCGACCTTGAAAACCATGTGTCCTCTGCCCCTTTCGCTGTTCCCATCTTAACACGGGTCGAGGTGAGGGCGTAACGGCCCCACGATCCGTAACCGCAGGTCAGTGGCTACGCGGCCGTCAGGCGGGGGGTTGACAAACCCGCCCGGTACGTGCTGGATGCGTCCGAAGAGGAATTCGATCGCCGGCGTCGCCCCTCCACAGTGGACAGGACGCCGTGAACTCGGTTGCGCCATCAGGCAGACCGCTCGCCGGAGCCGCTGATCCGCCCGCTACCCTTCGGCATGAGTAGGCCTGCCCGAGGAAGGACCGCAATGGTGAGCCGTCGATCGACCCGACCGCTGCGCAGGATGCTGGCGACGGTGGCCGTCGGCTTCGTCGCGCTCGGTATCGCCGGATGCAGTTCCGGACAGGTCACCCAGACCGACCAGATGGAGCCCGCGGTGAACGGCAACAAGGCCGACGTCGGGGACATCGCGCTGCGAGACGTAGTCGTCTCCTACCCGGAGTCGGGCGGCTACGAGGCGGGCGACGACGCGCCGCTCGTGCTCACCATCATCAACACCGGCGGCACGGGCGACGAGCTGACCTCGGTGAGCAGCCCGGCCGCCGCGGACGTCCAGCTGCTCGGCGACACCTCGGTGCCGGGACGCTCGGCGCTGCAGGTCGTCGTGCCGGACGAGTCGACCCCGTCCTCGGCGTCGCCGGAGTCCACGCCGGAGACCACGGAGTCCTCGCTGCCGGACTCGTCGATCACCGAGCCGTCCCCGCCGGGCGCCACGGAGACGCCGACCCCGGGGTCGGCGTCCTCGGCGCCGGAGACTCCGACCTCGGCGCCGGAGGTCACCGGCACCGAGCTCGCGCCTCAGGAGGTCGGCACGCTGAGCATCGTGCTGACCGGGCTCACCACGGACCTGCCCGTCGGCAGGAACGTGCCGGTGACGTTCGTGTTCGCCCAGGCCGGCGAGATCACGATCGACCTGCCGATCGGGTCGCCGGCCACCGCCCGCGCGGAGTCGACCGGGACCCACGAGGAGTAGCTCCGCCGCGTCGCACCGGTTTTGTCGGTGGGCGCCCGTAGGTTGGCCCGGTGGCTAGGAATACGCGACCGAACACGCGACCGAAGGGCCCGGGGTACCGCTGTGCCGAGTGCGGACACGAGTCCGTCAAATGGCTCGGCCGGTGCCAGGAATGTCAGGCCTGGGGCACGCTCGAGGAGGTCGGGGTCCCCCGCGCGGCGCTGGCCAAGATCGCGGCGGGCGCGCCGTCCGTGCCCGCGCGCCCGATCGCCGAGGTCGACGTCGAGGCCGCGCGGGCCCGGCGCACCGGTGTCCCCGAGCTGGACCGGGTGCTGGGCGGCGGTCTGGTGCCCGGCGCGGTGGTGCTGCTCGCCGGCGAGCCCGGGGTGGGCAAGTCCACGCTGCTGCTCGAGGTGGCGTTCCGCTGGGCGGCGCGGGACGGGGCCGCTGGGCCGTCCCTCTACGTCACCGGTGAGGAGTCGGCCGGGCAGGTGCGGCTGCGGGCCGAGCGGACCGGGAACGTGCACGAGTCCATGTACCTGGCCGCGGAGAGCGACATCTCGGCCGTGATCGGGCACGTGGACGCGGTACGGCCCGGCCTGCTCGTCGTCGACTCGGTGCAGACGCTCGGGTCGGCGGAGCTCGACGGCACGCCCGGCGGCGTCACGCAGGTTCGCGGGGTCACCGCGGCGCTCGTGGCGCTGGCGAAGGAGCGCGGGCTGCCGGTGGTGCTGGTGGGTCATGTCACGAAGGACGGCGCGATCGCGGGCCCGCGCGTGCTGGAGCACCTCGTGGACGTGGTGCTGCACTTCGAGGGCGACCGGCACACGACGCTGCGCCTGGTGCGCGGGGTGAAGAACCGGTTCGGCCCCGCGGACGAGGTCGGCTGCTTCGAGCTCGTCGACGACGGCATCCTCGGCGTGCCCGACCCGTCCGGCCTGTTCCTGAACCGGCGCGAGACCGGGGTGGCCGGCACGGCGGTCACCGTTGCGGTGGAAGGGAAACGGCCGCTGCTGGGCGAGGTGCAGGCGCTGGTGTCGAAGTCCGCGCTGGGCACGCCGCGTCGGGCGGTCAGCGGGCTGGACTCGGCCCGGGTGGCGATGGCGCTGGCCGTGCTGGAGCGCCGCGGCGGCATCCGCCTGGCCGAGCACGACGTGTTCGCCGCGACGGTCGGCGGCATGCGCATCCACGAGCCGGCGGCCGACCTCGCGCTCGTGCTGGCGGTGGCCTCGGCGGCACGGGACATCCCGCTGCCGCCGGACCTGGTGGTGCTGGGCGAGGTCGGGCTCGCCGGCGAGGTCCGGCGGGTGGCCGGGGTGAAGGCACGGCTGGCCGAGGCCGCGCGGCTCGGGTTCACGAAGGCGTTGGTGCCACCGGACGCCGGCACGATCCCGCCCGGCGTCGACGCGACGGTCACCCCGAACCTCGGCGCCGCCCTACAGGCGTTGTACGCCAACGCCAGCTAACCCCGCGTGTCCAACGTTCCGAACCCGCGTGTCCAACGTTCCGAACCCGCGTGTCCAACGTTCCGAACCCGCGTGTCCAACGTTCCGAACCCGCGTGTCCAACGTTTCAGACCTGCGAGTTCAACACTCGGGCCGTGGTTCTTGGGAACTCGCGCGCGGGAGCGGGGAACTCGCGGGTCTGGAGTGTTGGACTCGCGGGTCCGGGGTGTTGGACTCGCGGGTTCGGAACGTTGGACACGCGGGTCGGGGGTGTTGGACTCGCGGTTAGTCCAGGAGGACGGGCAGGCGGTCGACGCCGTAGACGATGGACACCTTGCGGTAGTTGAGCTCCTCGTCGGCCAGCCGTATCGAGGGGAAGCGGCGGACGAGTGCCGGGTAGGCCGCGCGCAGCTCCATGCGGGCGAGCTCGGCGCCGATGCAGCGGTGCACGCCGTAGCCGAACGCCAGGTGCGAGGTCGGGTCGCGGGTCGGGTCGACGCGTTCGAGGTCCTCGCCCAGCGCCGGGTCGCGGTCGGCGCCGGACAGCGACACGATCACCACGTCGCCCTCGGCGATGTCCACGCCGCCGACCGTCGTGTCCTCGCGGGCGAACCTCGGGAACGCCACCTGCACCACGGTCAGGTACCGCAGCAGCTCCTCGACGAAGTCGTGCACCGCCGCGTCGTCGTCGTGCACGAGCTTGAACGAGTCCCGGTCCCCCAACAGCACCAGCGCGCCCAGGGCCAGCATGCTCGCGGTGGTCTCGAAGCCGCCCGTCAGCACGCCGTCCGCCAGCCCGGCGAGCTCGATGTCCTCGACCTCGTCGCCGTGCTCGGCGATGATCATGCCGAGCAGGCCGTCCCCGGGCGTCTTCCGCTGCTGCTCGACCACGCCGAGCAGGTAGTGCAGCGACTCGGAGATCGCGCCCAGGGACGCGGTCGCGCCGCCGAACAGGTCGAACCGGGCCATCGACAGGCGCTGGAACTCGGCCCGGTCGTCGTACGGCACGCCCAGCAGCTCGCAGATCACCAGCGACGGGATCGGCAGCGCGAACTCCGCGACGAGGTCGACCGGACCGTCCGCGGCGGCCATCGCGTCCAGCCGCTGCTCCACGATCGCCTTGATGCCCGGCGTGAGCCGCGCCAGCCGGCGCATGGTGAACTCCGGCGTCAGGAGCTTGCGCAGCCGCGTGTGCTCGGGCGGGTCCGCGAAGCCGAGCCCGCCGGGGCTGTGGGTCTCCGACGCCCCGTGCTGGCCGACGAGGTTCGCGAAGTCGTTGCTGTACGCCTTGGCGTCGCCGAGCACGGCCTTGGCCTCGTCGTACCCGCTCACCAGCCAGACGTTGACGCCGAACGGCATGTTGACCTTGCTGACCGGTGCCTCGGCGCGCACCCGGCCCAGCTCGGGCACCGGGTCCAGGCCGGTCCGCTTGAGCGGCATCAGCGCCGCGTCGGGCAGCAGCGCCATCGTCGACAGGTCGAACCCCTTGCGCTGCGCACGCGCCAGGTACCAACGCGTCACCGCCTCGGTGACTCGTGTCTTCAGCCCCATGTCCAACCCCCTTACTCCCTACGCGCGAGACTAACCGCCCGCGCGAAGTCGGTGAGCCGACGGAGGGGTGGGTCTAGCGCAGCCGGGCGGCCCTGGCCTCCAGGTAGCGCTGCTCGGGCAGGCTCACCGTGCGCCGGGCCGCCCGCGCGTACGCCTCCCGCGCCGGGCCGGGCTCGCCCGCCAGCTCCAGCAGGTGCGCGCGCACGGCGTCCACCCGGTGGTGGCCGGCGACGCGCTTGTCGCCGGCGAGCGAGTCGAGCAGCGCGAGGCCGGCGGCCGGCCCGTGCACCTGCGCGGTCGCGATCGCGCGGTTCAGGGTCACCATCGGGTTCGGCGACATCCGATCGAGGATCCCGTACAGCACCAGGATCTGCCGCCAGTCGGTCGACTCCGTGCTGGTGGCCTCGGCGTGCACCGCCGCGATGGCGGCCTGCAGTTGGTACGGGCCGAGCCGTGCGGTGGCCATCGTGCGTTCGATCAGCTCGGTCCCCTCGCGGATCAGGTCCGCGTCCCACTGCCCGCGGTCCTGCTCGGCCAGCGGCACGAGCGCGCCGTCCGCGGTGGTACGGGTCGCCCGCCGCGAGTCCGTCAGTAGCATCAGCGCGAGCAGGCCGGCCGCCTCGCCCGCGGACGGGTCGTCGTCGGGGAGCACGCGGTGCACCTCGCGGGCCAGCCGGATCGCCTCGGCCGTCAGCTCGGCGCGCTGCAGCCGCGCGCCGGAGGTCGCCGTATAGCCCTCGTTGAAGATCAGGTACAGCACGTGCAGCACGACCGCGAGCCGCTCGGACCGCTCCGCTCCGGTGGGCGTCGCGAACGTCGCTCCGGACTCCTTGATCCTCTGTTTCGCCCGGCTGATCCGCTGCGCCATCGTCGCCTCGGGCACCAGGAACGCGCGGGCGATCTGCTCGGTCGTCAGGCCGCCGACCGCGCGCAGCGTCAGCGCGACCTGCGACGGCGCGGACAGCGACGGGTGGCAACACAGGAACAGCAGGGTGAGCGTGTCGTCGGTTTCGCCGGCGCCGTGCCGCTCCAGCTCGTCGGCCGGGGACGGCGTGATCAGCTCGTGGTAGGGCACCCGGACGGCGACGGTCGTCTCGCGCCGGCGGCGGGCGGAGTCGCTGCGCCACTGGTCGGTGAGCCGGCGGCCGGCGACCGTGACGAGCCAGCCGGCCGGCTCGGTGGGCACGCCCTCGGCCGGCCACCGCAGGGCCGCGGCCAGCAGCGCCTCCTGGACGGCGTCCTCACACGCGTCGAACTGGCCGTGCCGGCGCACGAGCACGGCGAGGACCCGCGGCGCGAGCGTGCGCAGCAGGTCCTCGACCGTCCCCGTGTTGATCACCACCCGGTCGTCACATGTCGAAGCCGGCCTCGAACATCACCGGCCGGACCTCGATCGCCAGGCCGCTGAACTTCGCGTCCGGGATCAGCTTCGCGAGCTCGACGGCGCGCTCCTTGGACTCGACGTCGAGCAGGTAGTAGCCGCCCATGAACTCCTTGGCCTCGAGGAACGGGCCGTCGGTCACCGCCGGCACGCCGCCGGTGCCGCGCACGGTGACGGAGTTGGCGGGATCGGCGAGCGCCTGGGTAGCCACGAACTCGCCCGACTCGCGGACGGTCTTCATGAAGTCCTCGTGCCCGTTCATGATCGACTTCTGTTCCGCCTCGGTGAGCGACTCGATGGCGGCGGGGTTGACCTGCATGATCAGCAGGAACTTCATGGTGTCTCCTTGTCGTTCGGCCGGCCCCGCGTGGGCCGGCGCCGCGAGGAAGTCGGACCCGCCGGCCGGCTCTCGACATCATCCTCCGGCACGTTTGTGGCTACCTGTCCGGCCACAGCGACGCCTGCTCCAGCTCGCGCAGGGGCCCCACGAGGTTCCCCCAGGCGAACGCCGCCGCGGCCATCAGGATGAGCGCGCACCAGGAGCCGGCCAGCCGCTCGACGTCCCCGGCTGCCACGTTGATCAGCAGCTGACCGAAGGTCAGCAGCGTGAGCAGGGTGGACAGCGTGATCGCGACCCACCGGCGGTGCAGCTGGTGCACCGCCGCACCGCCCGCGAGCGCGGCGAGCACCACGACCCAGCTGTACGCGCCGCCGAAGACCAGCGCGCCGTTGTCGTCCCCGACCAGGAACGTGAAGATCTGCCAGCCGCTCGCCGACTCGAAGTCCTCGTCGTCCACGTCGACGTCCGCGTACCAGCCCATCGAGAGCGCGAGGAACAACGCCACGGTCGCGATCACGACCAGCATCCGTGCGACGACGAGCCGCCGCTGCCGGTCGTCCTCGCCGGTCGCCCGCGCCTGCCGCTTCTCCAGCCTCTTGAGTTGTGCCCGCAGGTCCGCGAGCTCGTCGGTCTCCGCCATGGCGGGCATGCTCGCACCTCGCGCGGAACGACGCTCGCGGATCGCCAGGCGACCAGTATGGCTCGGCTCACCCTGGCTGGGGAAAGGCTCGCCCGGCGTGTTAGACACACGCGGTCGGTCCCCTTCGGCATCGAGAGGTGGTCACGTGGGCGTTCGCCGTCTGGAGCGCTCGGCCCGGCGGGTGCTCGACCGGCTGCACGAGCAGCTCGGCGTTACCGGCCTGGCCGCGGCCGCGGCGATCCCGGGGCTGGGCGCGGTGGTCGACCAGCACGCGGCGGCGGTGCGCGACATCCTGACCGCCGGCGTCGAGTCGAGCGCGGCGGTGGCCGGCACGGTCCTGCTGGCCGGCTACGCCCAGGGAGTGCTCGACCACGTGCGGGAGAGCGGCATGCCGCTGCGGGTGCCGGACGACGCGCTCGGCTGGCTGCGCGCCGACTGGGCCAGCATGCGGCTGCTCGCGGTCTGCTCGCTCGCGAAGAACCTGCACCCGGGCCGCCGGATCGGCGCGACCGGCGACCTGCCGTCCCTGGCCTGACCCCACGGCGAGC
>NZ_JBOHGB010000052.1:0-43837 GCF_050699935.1 Actinophytocola sp. | reverse complement strand
GTCCGGCCGGCCCCGCCGTCCCGCCGGGCTGCGCCGGCCGGCCACCGCGGTCGCCGTGTCGCTCACGCTGTCCGACGCCGAGCTGCCGCCGGGGCTGCGGCCCTCGCCCCGGCCCAGACCCTCGCCGGTGCCGCGCGACGGGACTCCGGTCGCGCGTCCGGACCTGGTGCTCGTGCGGGTGGACCGGGCCCGGCTCGCGCGTCAGGTGCTGCTGTCGCCGCCGGTCGTGCTGGTGGTGACGCTGCTCGGGCTGGGCCTCTGGCTCAACTCCGCGCGGCTGGGCACGGACCTCGCCGGCGGCCGCCTGCTGCCGGTGCCCGGCCTCGCCGAGATCTGGTCGGCATACCTCGCCACCTGGCACCCGGTCGCCGGCGGCACCGCGGCACCCGCCCCGGCCGCGCTCGCGGTCCTCGGCGGGCTCGGCGCGGTGCTCGCTCCGCTCGGTGGCGTGCCGGCGGCGGTGGCGGTGCTGCTGATCGGCGACCTGCCGCTGGCCGGGCTCGCCGCCTACGTGGCCACCCGCGGCCTGCCGGTGGACCGCTGGGTGCGGGCGCTCGTCGCGGCCGCGTACGCGTTGCTGCCGACCGCCACCGCGGCCGTCTCGCAGGGGCGACTGGACGTGGTGGTCGCGCACATCCTGCTGCCGCTCGTCACGGCCGGCGTCGTGTCGCTGCTCGGTCGCTCGCCGGCCGACTCCACCCGCTGGCTGTCGATCGCGGCGGCCTCCGCGTTCGGGCTCGCCGTGCTGGGGGCGTTCGCGCCGCTCGTGCACCTGCTGCTCGTCGGTTACGCGCTCGCGGGGTTCGTGCTGGTGCCCGGCCGGCGCGGGGACGGTCGGCGGCGGGTGACCGCGCTGTTCGTGCTCGTGCTGATGCCGCTCGCGCTGCTGTTGCCCTGGCCGGCGGTGCTGATCCAGCATCCGGGCGTCGTGCTGCACGGCGTGGGCGCGCGGGTCGGGCCGGTCGGCACGTCGCTCGTGGAATTGCTGACCCTCGACCCGGGCGGGCCGGGGGCGTGGCCGTTCGTCGGGCTGCTGGTCGTGGTCGCCGCGCTCGCCGGTCTCGTGATGCGGCCGCGGCGGGCCGTGCTGCCGGGGCTGGCGCTCGCGTTGCTCGGCGGGCTGGCGGTCTGGTTCGTGCGGCAGGTCCCGGCGGTGCCGCTGACCGGTGGGCCGGCGGAGGTCGGGTGGGCCGGGGCCGGGCTGCTGGTCGTCGGCTGGGGGTTGCTGCTGGCCGTGCTGGGTGCGTGCCGGACCGGCTCCGTGCCGCGGTCGGGCCCGCACGCGGGCGGGCGTGCGGATGGGCGCGCGGGCGGGGGCTGGGTCGGCGTGCGGATCGCGGCCGGGCTTGGCGTGCTCGGGGTCGTCGGGCTCGCGGCGGGCGCGCTGGTCGCCGGGCCGGCCGGGCCGCTGGACGACGAGCGGGAGCCGCTGCTGGCCACCACGCTCGTCCGCGAGCTCGCGGTGACCGGCCGCTCGGTGCTGGTGCTGCCGCACGGGGACGAGCCCGCCCGGATGGCCGCCGGCCGCCTGCCCCGCCTCGGCGACGACGACCTCGCGCCCGCGAACGCCGGCGCGAGCCTGGCCCGGCTCGCCGAGAGCCTGGGGGCGGCTCGGGACGCGGGCGGGTCGGGGCGGTCCGGACCGGGTGCGGACCAGGTGCGGACCGCGGTGGCCGAGGCCGCGGCGGCGGGCGTGCTGTTCGTCGTGGCGCCGTCCGTGGACGAGGGTGCGCGGCTGGCCGGGGCGGCCGGCGACCTCGTGGCGGCCGCGCCGCCGGCGACCGACGGCCGGCCTGTGCTGCGGCTGCAGCCGGCGGCCGGTCCGGTCACGCTGCTGTCCCCGGAGCAGGCGCGCCGCGCGATCACCGCGAGCCCGCCGCCGACCGAGCTCGGCGCACCGGGGATCGTGCCGGTCGAGGCGTCCCCGCCGGCGGTCGCGGTCCGGGTGTCCGACGGGCCGGCCGGCCGGCTGCTGGTGCTCGCCGCCGAGGAGGAGCCGGGCTGGCAGGCCACTGTGGACGGTCGGCCGGTGCCCGTGGTGCGTGCGTGGGGGCACCTGGTGGGCGTCTCGGTCCCGATCCGCGCGGCGGACGTCCGGGTCGAGCAGCCGACCGCCCTGCGCAGCGTCCTGCTGCTCACCCAGGCGGCGATGGTCCTGTTCGTGCTGCTGACCGCCATCCCCGGCCGCCGCCCCCACTGACTCCGCGAGTCCAACGCCGGGAACCCGCGAGTCCAACGCCGGGAACCCGCGAGTCCAACGTTCGAGACCCGCGAGTCCAACGTTCGGAACGTTGACCTCGCCGGTCCGGAGTGTTGGACTCGCGGGTTCGGAGTGTTGGACTCGCGGGTTCGGAATGTTGGACTCGCGGGGTCAGTCGCCTTCGATGACGCCGGGGTCGAGGTTGAGGTAGCTGGCCACCTGCTCCACTAGGACGTGGTGGACGAGGTCCACGAGGTCGGCGCCGTCGCGGGCGCGGGCCTCGAGCGGGCGGCGGAACAGCACGATGCGTGCCTTCGTCGGCATCCCGCGCCGGTCCATGCCCGCCGGCACCAGCCGGGCCAGGGGCACGCCCGCGTCCGCGAGCAGGCCGTCGAGCGGCAGCTGCGTCCGCTCCGCGCCGCGCACGTCCGGCACGTCGTCCACCGCGATGTCGAGCTCGGTCAGCTCCGTGCGCCACCGGGCCTCGATCGGCTCGAGCGCCCCCAACACCAGCGCGTCGAACCGCTCCGAGCGCGTGGAGGCGGCCGGCAGGGTCGACGGGTACAGCGATCCGCGCAGCCCCCTGCCGTGCCGGTCCCGGTTGGGCCGGCGCCGGTGCCGCTCCCGGTGGCGGCGTGTGGTGGTCACCTGCCGAGGGTACCGGGGTGCGGCCCGCGGACCCCTGGCCGCGCGCCCGCGCGGCCGTCCCGCCCCGCCGGACACGAAAACCACAACGGTGCGCCTACCTGCCACGAAGCCGGTGAGGCGCTATCGTCCTCGATCGTGCGGAGCGTGCGGAAGTGTTCGCGGACCGGGTGCGGTAACCCGGCGGTGGCGACGCTGACGTACGCCTACGCCGACTCGACCGCGGTCGTCGGCCCGCTCGCCACCTACTCCGAGCCGCACAGCTACGACCTCTGCGAGGAGCACGCCCTGCGGCTGACCGTGCCGCGCGGCTGGGAGGTCGTCCGGCACGACGGCGAGTTCGCCGCTCCCGAGCCGTCGGTCGACGACCTGACCGCGCTCGCCGAGGCCGTCCGCGAGGCGGGCCGCCCGGACCGGCCCATCGAGCCGCCCGAGCCGGCGCCCGCCGGCCGCCGCGGGCACCTGCGTGTCCTGCCGGACCCGGTCACCGAGTAACGCCCCGAGCTACCCCGGCCGCCTCGCCGGTAGGCTGCGAGCCACATCCGTTGACCGTCCCGGGAGCTCTGGTGCGTGACCTGTCCGGCGTCTTCAAGGCCTACGACATCCGCGGGATCGTCGGCGAACAACTCGACTCGGACCTCGTCCGCAACACCGGCGCCGCGTTCGCCCGACTCGTCGGCGGGTCCGCGATCGTCATCGGCCACGACATGCGGGCCTCCTCGCCCGACCTCGCGGGCGCCTTCGCCGACGGCGTGCTGACCGAGGGCGTCGACGTCATCATGATCGGGCTCGCCAGCACCGACCTGCTCTACTACGCCTCCGGCAGCCTCGACCTGCCCGGCGCCATGTTCACCGCGAGCCACAACCCCGCCGAGTACAACGGGATCAAGCTGTGCCGGGCCGGCGCCTCGCCCGTCGGCCAGGACACCGGGCTCACCGACATCCAGCGCGAGGTCGAGGCGGACACACCGCCGTCGGTGGGCCGGACCCCCGGCACGCTCGAGACCCGCGACCTGCTCGCCGGCTACGTCGGCTACCTGCACGAGCTCGTGGACCTCACGTCCAGCCGGCCGCTGAAGATCGCGGTCGACGCCGGCAACGGCATGGGCGGGCACACCGTGCCGGCCGTGTTCGAGGGGCTGCCGATCGAGGTCGTGCCGATGTACTTCGAGCTCGACGGCACCTTCCCCAACCACGAGGCGAACCCGCTCGATCCGAAGAACCTCGTGGACCTGCAGGCGAAGGTGCGCGAGATCGGCGCGGACGCGGGCATCGCGTTCGACGGCGACGCCGACCGCTGCTTCCTCGTCGACGAGGTCGGCGAGCCGGTTCCGCCGAGCGCGATCACCGCGCTGGTCGCCGCCCGCGAGCTCGGGAAGGAGCCGGGCGCCACGGTGATCCACAACCTGATCACGTCCAAGGCCGTGCCGGAGATCGTCGCCGAGCACGGCGGCAAGCCGGTCCGTACCCGGGTCGGCCACTCGTTCATCAAGGCCGAGATGGCGCGCACCGGCGCGATCTTCGGCGGCGAGCACTCCGCGCACTACTACTTCCGCGACTTCTGGCGGGCCGACACCGGCATGCTCGCCGCGCTGCACATGCTCGCGGCGCTGGGCGAGCAGGACGGCCCGCTGTCCGAGCTGACCTCGGCGTACACCCGCTACGCCGCGTCCGGGGAGATCAACTCGACGGTCGGGGACCAGGCCGGCCGGATGGCCGCCGTCAAGGACGCGTTCGCCGGCCGCGACGGCGTGCACGTCGACGAGCTGGACGGTCTCACGGTCGAGCTGCCCAGTGGTGGCTGGTTCAACATCCGCCCGTCGAACACCGAGCCGCTGCTGCGCCTGAACGTCGAGGCGGCCGACGCCGCCGCGGTGGCGGCGTTGTGCGACGAGGTGCTGGGGATCGTCCGGGCCTGACACAGCGGCTTGACACAGCGGCCTGACACAGGAGGAGAACGCGATGGCAGTCCAGCTGGACCCGCAGCTGCTCGAGATCCTGGCGTGTCCGTCGGACGACCACGCCCCGCTGACCGTGGGCAGCCCCGGCGATCCCGAGGCGGACGTGCTGACCTGCACCTCGTGCGGGCGCCAGTTCCGCGTCGAGGACGGCATTCCGGTGCTGCTGCTCGACGAGGCGATCGAGCCCGGCGGTGGTGGGAAGGAGTCGTGAGCGGAGCGAACCATTGAACACAGTCGACGACACGCTGCTCGACGACCTCGACCGGATCGCCGAGGTCGACACCGACGGCCTGCTGCACGCCGCCGCGATGGCCGGTGCCCAGGTACGCGCCACCAGCGAGGCCGCGCAGGAGGCCGGCATCGCCCGGCTGGCCGGCGGGATGCCCCGCGCGCTGGTGCTGATCACCCGGCCCGGGCTCAGCCCGGTGGCCGCGAAGCTCCTGCACACGCTGCTCGGCCGGGCCTGCCCGGTGCCCGTCGTGCTCACCGACACCGCGCCGACCTGGCTCGGACCGCTGGACGTCGTGGTCGCGCACACCGACGACCCCGGCGACGGGATGCTCGCCGAGTCGATCGACCGCGCCCGCCGCTACGGTGCGGGCGTGGTGCTGACCGCGCCCGAGGAGGGTCCCGTGGCCGCCGCGGCGGCCGGCCAGTGCGTGCTGGTCCCGCCGCGGGTGCCCGTGCCGCCCCCGTTCGGCTTCCACCGCGCGCTCGCCGGCGGGCTCATCACCGCCACCACGCTGGAGCTGCTGCGCACCGACCTCGACATCGTCGCCGACGAGCTGGACCGCGAGGCCGAGCGGGACCACATGCAGCACGAGACGTTCGTCAACCCGGCCAAGTCGCTCGCGCTGCGGCTCGCCGAGCGCTCCCCGCTGCTGTGGGGGCTCGACGACGTGGCCACCGGCGTCGCGTGGTACGCGGCCCAGGTGCTCGCCACGCACACCGACCTCGTCAGCGACGTCGCCGCCTACCCGCAGGCGGCCAGCCGGACCGCGCTGCACCGGGCGGCCACCCGGGCCTCGGCCGGTACCGACATCTTCGCCGACCCGGACGACGTCGACCCCGCGCAGGTCTCGCCGCTGCGGGTGTTCCTGCTCGCCATCTCCGCCAGCGCGAGCGACCCGGTGCGCCGGCTCGCGGTCGACACCTTCCCGGCCGCGGACCTGCTCGTCCCGGCCGAGGAGATCACCGCCGACGAGACGACCTGTGCCGCCGTGCTCGCGCTGCGGTTCCAGCTCGCCGCGCTCTACCTCGGGCTCGCGGCCGGCACCACCGGGGGCACCACGACCTACGCACCGGCCAGGCCGCGGGAGTGAGGGCCCGATGGAGCTGCTGAACAACCGGGTCCGCCCCTACGCCTGGGGTTCCCGCACGACGATCGCCGCGCTGCTCGGCCGCGAGGTGCCGGCGCCGCATCCGGAGGCGGAGCTGTGGCTCGGCGCGCACCCGGGCGACCCGTCCTCGGTCGTCGGCGACGACGGCGCGGAGCGGTCGCTGCTCGACATGCTGGCCGAGGATCCGGCGGGCCAGCTCGGCGCGACGGTCGCCGCACGCTGGGGCGACCGGCTGCCGTTCCTGCTCAAGGTGCTCGCCGCGGAGGAGCCGCTCTCGCTGCAGGCGCACCCGTCGGCGGGCCAGGCGGCGGAGGGCCACGCGCGCGAGGAGCGGGCCGGCATCCCGCGGGAGGCGGCCAACCGCAACTACCCGGACCCGGCCGCGAAGCCCGAGCTGCTGTGCGCGCTGACCGAGTTCCACGCGCTGGCCGGGTTCCGCGACCCGGCCCGGACCGTCGAGCTGCTGCGTGCGATCGAGACGCCCGCGCTGTCCGCGCACGTCGACCTGCTCGCCGGGGAGCCCGACGGGGAGGGCCTGCGGGCGCTGTTCACCACGTGGATCACGTTGCCGCAGCCGGCGATCGACGCGCTGCTGCCGGACCTGCTTGACGCGTGCGTGGCGCACGTAAGGGCCAAGGGCGAGTTCGAGCGCGAGTGCCGCACGGTGCTCGAGCTGGGCGAGCGGTACCCGGGTGACTGCGGGGTGCTGGCCGCGCTGCTGCTCAACCGGCTGGTGCTCGAGCCGGGCGAGGCGATCTTCCTGCCGGCCGGGAACCTGCACACGTACCTGCACGGCACCGCGGTGGAGGTGCTGGCGAACTCCGACAACGTCCTGCGCGGCGGGCTGACGCCCAAGCACGTCGACGTGCCGGAGCTGTTACGGGTGCTGGACTTCTCCTACGGCGACATGGCGGTCTGCACGGGCGAGGTCGCCGGGCCGCGCCGGGTCTACCGGACGTGCGCGCCCGAGTTCGAGCTGTCCCGGATCGAGTGGGACCCCGCGAGCTCCGGCGCCGGCGACCCGCGCGCGGAGGTGAAGCTCGAGGGCGGGGCGCCGCGGATTCTCGTGTGCGTCGACGGGGGCACGCGGGCCGCGTCGGTCGACGGCCGGGAGCTGACGCTCACGCGCGGCCAGTCGATGTGGCTTCCCGCGGCCGACCCCGACGTCGTGCTCGCACCGGCGGGAGACGGGCGGGTCCGGTTGTTCGCCGCGACGGTGGGCAGTATCGACGGGCGCTGAGCCGGCGGGCGTGGCGAGTCTCTAAGCTCGCGCAGGCATTAGGGACAAATCCGACTCTAGGGAGTTGCCGTGGCTGCAGGCGGCGGAACCAGGGCGATCATCGCGGCGCTGTTGGCGAACGCGGGGATCGCGGTGGCGAAGTTCATCGGCTTCCTGATCACCGGGTCGTCGTCGATGCTGGCCGAGTCGGTGCACTCGGTCGCCGACACGTCCAACCAGGGCCTGCTGCTGCTCGGCCAGAAGACCTCGCGACGCAGCGCGACCCGCGAGCACCCGTTCGGTTTCGGCCGGGACCGGTACTTCTACTCGTTCATCGTCGCGCTGATGCTGTTCAGCCTCGGCTCGGCGTTCGCGATCTACGAGGGCGTCCACAAGCTGCAGCACCCCGAGGCGCTGACCTCGCCGATGGTGGCGGTCGTGATCCTGGTGGTCGCGATCATCCTGGAGACGTTCAGCTTCCGCACCGCGATCGTCGAGTCCCGCAAGGTCAAGGGTGACGTCTCGTGGTGGGGCTTCATCCGCCAGTCCCGCAGCCCGGAGCTGCCGGTCGTCCTTCTCGAGGACGCGGGCGCGCTGTTCGGTCTGGTGTTCGCGCTCTTCGGTGTCGGCCTCTCGGTGATCACCGGTGACGCGGAATGGGACGCCGTCGGCACGCTCATGATCGGCGCGCTGCTCGGCGTGATCGCGATCATCCTGATCATCGAGATGAAGAGCCTGCTGATCGGCGAGGGCGCCACCCCGCGCGAGTCCGACGCGATCGCCGCGGCGGTCGTCGACGGCCGGGTGGAGCGGCTGATCCACATCCGCACGCAGTACATCGGCCCGGACGAGCTGCTGGTGGCGGCCAAGATCGCGCTGGCACCGGGCCTCCCGCTGACCGAGGTGGCGACGGAGATCGACGCGGCGGAGCGGCGCATCCGCGAGGCGGTGCCGGCCGCCCGGCTGATCTACCTCGAACCGGACCTCGACCGCACGCCCGCCGCGACCTGACCATCCGCCTCCTCGTCGTGCGAACCCGGCTCACCGATCCCACCATGGACTGAGCTTGGCACTAGCGATGGAGTGAGGACGAGTCGTGCCCGGCAACGGTCTGTGGCGTACCAAATCGGTCGAGCAGTCCATCGCGGACACCGACATGCCGGAGTCCAGGCTGCGCAAGAACCTGAGTGCCTGGGATCTCACGGTCTTCGGTGTCGCGGTCGTGATCGGCGCCGGCATCTTCACCCTGACCGCGAGCACGGCGGGTGACCTCTCCGGGCCGTCGGTGTCGCTCGCGTTCGTGCTCGCCGCGGTCGCGTGCGCGCTGGCCGCGTTGTGCTATGCGGAGTTCGCCTCGACCGTGCCGGTCGCCGGCAGCGCCTACACGTTCTCCTACGCGACGTTCGGCGAGTTCCTGGCCTGGATCATCGGCTGGGACCTGGTGCTGGAGTTCGCGGTCGGCGCGGCGGCGGTGGCCACCGGCTGGTCGGAGTACCTGCAGACCGTGCTCGGCTACCTGTTCGGGGAGGGGGTCAGGACCTCCGCGGACGTCGGCGGCCTGTCGGTGAACTGGGGCGCGCTGCTGCTGATCACCGTGCTGGCCGTGCTCCTCGTGGCCGGCACCAAGCTGTCCTCGCGGGTGAGCATGGTGATCACCGCCATCAAGGTCGCCATCGTGCTGTTCGTGATCCTCTTCGGGCTCTCGTTCGTCACGGCCGCGAACTACTCCCCGTTCATCCCGCCGGGGCAGTCCGCCGAGTCGGCGGCGACCGGCGTGGACCAGACGGTCTTCTCGTGGCTCGCGGGCGGGGCGAGCAGCGCGTTCGGCGTCTTCGGGTTGCTCGCGGGCGCGTCGCTGGTGTTCTTCGCGTTCATCGGGTTCGACGTCGTCGCGACCACCGCCGAGGAGACGCGGGAACCGAAGCGCGCCGTGCCGCGCGGCATCCTCGGCTCGCTCGCGATCGTCACCGTGCTGTACGTGGCGACCGCGCTCGTGGTGACCGGCATGGTGCCCTACACAGACCTGGCCACGGCCGAGGACGGCACGCGCCAGACGCTCGCCACGGCCTTCGCCCTCAACGACGTCGACTGGGCGGCGAACGTCGTCTCGGTCGGCGCCCTCACCGGCCTCACCACGGTCGTGATGGTGCTGATGCTGGGCCAGGTCCGGGTCCTGTTCGCGATGTCCCGCGACGGCCTGCTCCCGCGCGGGCTGGCGCGCACGGGCGAGCTCGGCACGCCGGTCCGCGCGACGATCCTGGTGGCCGCCCTGGTGGCCGCGGCCGCGACGTTCTTCCCGGCGGGCAAGCTGGAGGAGATGGTCAACGTCGGTACGCTGTTCGCGTTCATCCTCGTGTCGGCCGGCGTGATGGTGCTGCGCCGTACGCACCCCGACCTGCGCCGGGCGTTCCGGGTGCCGGCGCTGCCGGTCGTCGGCCCGGCGGCGATCCTCGCGTGTCTGTGGCTGATGCTGAACCTGACGATCCTGACGTGGGTGCGGTTCGTCGCCTGGATGGTGCTGGGAATGGTGATCTACTTCCTGTACGGCCGGCGGCACGCGCTGCTCGGGCTGCGGGGCGCCACGCCGACCCAGCTGCCGGTGGAGGGTGCCGACCCGAAGGCCACCCCGCGGTGACGTTCCGCTGCCTCGACGTCGGGTCGACGTGGACCAAGGGCGTCGTGGTGTCCGCGGACGGCGCGGTGCTCGGGGTCGCCCAGCACCGCACCACGCCGCCGGAGGTCCTGGACGGGATCGCCGCGGTGACGGCCGCCCTGCCGGCGGCGTCGACGGTGCTGGCCTGCTCGTCGGCGGGTGGCGGGCTGCGGCTCGCGGTCGTCGGGCAGGAGCGGCTGGTCAGCGCGGAGGCCGGGTACCGGGTGGCGCTGTCGGCCGGCGCGAAGGTCGTCCACGTGTCCTCCGGCCCGCTGGACCCGGCCGCCGTGCGGGCGCTGCGGGCCGCCGCGCCGGACGTCGTGCTGCTGGTCGGCGGGACCGACGGCGGCGACGAGAAGGTGTTGCTGCACAACGCCTCCGGCCTGGCGCGGGCGCGCCTCGCGGTACCGATCGTGCTGGCGGGCAACGCCGCCGCGCGGCCGGCGGCGCTCTCGGCGCTCGCCGGACGGCGGGTCATCGCCGCGGCGAACGTGCTGCCGGACGTGGGCGAGCTCGCGCCGGAGCCGGCCCGGGCGGCCATCCGCGAGGTGTTCCTGCGGCACGTGATCGGCGGCAAGGGCCTCTCCCGCGGGCCGCGCCTGCGCCGTCTGGTGCGCGCGGTGACCCCGGACGCGGTGCTGTCGGGCGTGTCCCGGCTCGCCGGAGTCCTCGCCGCGCGGGAGGACCGGCCGGGCGCGGTCCTCGTCGTGGACGTCGGCGGCGCCACGACCGACGTCTACTCGGCGGTGTCCACAGTGGAGTCCACAGTGGAGTCCGAGGAGCATGCCGTCGCACTGCCCCCGGACCGCAGAACGGTCGAGGGCGACCTGGGCATGCGGGTCAGCGCGCCGGGCGTGGTCGCCGAGGCCCGGGTCGAGCGCCTGATCGACCCCGGCCACCTGGCGGCCGAGGCGGCCCGGCGCCACGAGCACGTCGACCTCGTACCGTCCACACAGGACGAACACGAGGTCGACCTAGCGCTGGCCGGGCTGGCGGTGGTGCTGGCCGTCCGCCGCCATCTCCGCATGGTCGACGGCCGGCTCGGCCCGCGCGGCGCCGGCGTGCTCGTCCTGTCCGGCGGCGTCTTCCGGCACGCCACGGACCTGACGGACCTCGAGGCGGGTCTGCGCCGCCACCTCGGCCCGGTCCTGCGCGACGCGGAGGTGCTCGTGGACCGGCAGGGTCTCCTGGGCCCGGCGGGCCTGCTGACCCAGGCGGGCCACCCCGACACCGCGGACGCCGTGCTGGGGGCGCACTTCATCGTGTGAGGTCTTGCGCCGACCAAAGTGACCTCAGGGGACCGTGACGCCACCCAGCCACAATCAACTGAACATCCGCACCATCCGCTGGAACGCAACCAACACTTTTAATTTCGGGGAGGCGGACTGGGGAACAGCAGGTCCAGCTGGCCCAGCGTCGGCTCGGCCGGGTCCAGGCCCGCGGCCATCGCGATCGCCCGGTCCCACTCCGGGTTCGCCGGGTAGTTCGCGTGCCGCTGCACGCCCGGCGTCCACCGCCGCCCCGCGACCGGGCCCGGTGCGGGATCCCGCAGCCAGTGGTCGAGCCCCAGCACGAGGGCACCGGACGGCGCCCGCGTCGCCGCCGCGAGCGGCCCGATCGTTCCGTCCGCTCGGAAGCCGACACCCAGCAGGTTCTCCTCGCACACCTGCTGGTCCCACGTGGTGACCCCGCCGCCGAGCGGGTCCGTGCCGCGGCACAGCGACCGCCACCGCGTCCCCAGCTCGCCCGCCAGCGTGCCCAGCGCCGGCAGCGGCAGCACCGCCGGGAACGCCCGGCAGTACGCCCAGCGCAGCTGCGAGCCCGCCGTCACCAACCCGATCCGCCGCCGGTCCGGCTCGTCCATCGAGTTCAGCAGCCGCGCCGCGGCGACCGCGACCAGCAGGCTCCCGTGCGAGTCACCGATCAGCACCACCCGGGTGCCCGGGTCGCGCAGGTGCTCGGCCGTCCGCGCGGCCAGCTCCGGCGCCACCTTCATCGCGTAGCACGGCGGCACGATCGGGTGCGCCTCGCGCGGCCAGAAGCACGCCAGGTCCGTGATCACCCCCAGCTGCCGGCCCGCGGCCGGGGCCCGTGCCGCGTTGTACACCGCCCGCAGCAGCGCACCCGCGAGCACCCCGAGCGAGAGCAAGCCGACCGTCGACAAAGGATCCGTCCACGCCGGCAGCGACAACCGCCATACCCGGACCACGAGCACCACCAGCGCGCCGACCATCAGCACGAACGCGCCCGCCAGCAGGACGTGGTGCAGGTGCGCCCGCCGCCAGCCGGCCGACCGCCAGGCCCGGACCGCCTCCGGCAGGTCGCGGTCGTGCAGCAGCCGCACCATCGCGTCGGCCTTCGTGAACCGCCCGGACCGCAGCCGCAGCGACGCCACGCCCACCGCCACGCCGAAGCACGCGGCCGCCACCACGCCGAGCGCCGCGGCCGCGCCCCACAGCAGCGTCACCGGTTGGTAGCCGTCGGGCAGGTCGCCGGACGCGCCGACCAGCTGCTGCACGGCGACCGCCAGCCCGACCCCGAACCCGCCGCCCAGCACTGCCGCCACCGCCACGGTCGGCGCCGACATCCACCCGCCCGCCCACGGCCGCAGCGACCGCGGCCGCCCGCGCCACTCCTGCCGTGCGACCAGCGCGGCCGGCACGAGCAGCAGGCCGAACAGCACCACCAGCACGATCAGCGCCGCCGCCAGCGCCTCGACCGTCGAGTCGGTCCCGGCCAGCTCCCCCGGCAGCGGGTCCTGCGCCGCGGCGGCGGCCGCCACCAGCCCGCAGCCGAGCGCCAGCAGCACCCGGCGGGTCACCGGCCCCAGCGCGGCCCGAAGCCACCGGCCGGCCCGTGCCGGGTGCACGCCCCGCGGGTCGTCCAGCAGGAGCACGCCCAGCACCGCCACCACGAGCAGCGCCAGCGCCAGCCCCCACAGCACCGACTGCGCGCCGCCCGGTGCGGCGAACGGGCCGCCGAGCGGCAGCAGCGCCACGGTCGACAGCGCGGCCAGCAGGTGCAGCGCGCGCAGCGTCGGCGTGTCCGGATCGGCCACCAGGTTCGTGCCCGGCAGCAGCACCCGCGCGTTCGGCGGCGTGGGCGGCGGGTTCGTGGCGTGGGCGCCGGCCTCGGCCTCCCACGCCACGCACGAGATCCAGTACAGGACGTAGATCAGCGCCAGCACGGGCACGAGCCCGATGAGCGGGCGCACCAGGTAGACCTCGCGCAGCCAGTCCGGCACCGTGCGGGCCAGGCACGGCGAGCCGGGTGCGAGGCACTGCGCGGCGATCAGGTCCAGGCTCACCACCGCCGCCTGGGTGACCAGCAGCATCGTCAGCAGCACGGCCGCGAGCCGCAGCAGCGACCGGTTGACCAGCCCGAGCCACCGGGCGAGCCGGTGCCCGGACGGGATCGGCGGCAGCATCCAGTGCGCCACGTTGGCCAGCGCGAAGGGAAACAGCAGCGCCCAGGCCGCCTTCGCCGCACCGCCCGAGGTCATGCCGCCCCACACGTAGCCCTCGACCACACGCGGGATCGACTGCCCCTCGGCCCGCAGCATCGGCCCGGGCGCCGGGCGCAGCAGCCGGTCCGCGGGCTGCACGATCCGCCCGATCCCGTCGCCCGCGACGTCCACGGCGGCCACCGAGGAGACGAGGGTTTCCGGGGCCGTGCCCATCAGCCCGTGGACGCGCAGCTCCACCACGCGGGTGCCCGGTCCGGCGGTTAGCACGCCCCGTTCCCCCTCACTCCATGACTACTCAACTCGATCAATATCGGGTAACGGTAGTGTTCCGGCGAAGGCTTTGAATTTGGAGGATGCACGGGATGACCGCAGTAAACAGCCAGGACGCGACCGCGGCTCGGTACGCCAGGAAGGTCGGTGACCTGGACTTCGCGGTGGCCGACCTTTCGCTGGCCGAGTTCGGCCGCAAGGAGATCCGCCTCGCCGAGCACGAGATGCCCGGCCTGATGGCGTTCCGGCGCGAGTACGCGGAGGTCTACCCGCTGCGCGGGGCGCGGGTCTCGGGATCGCTGCACATGACCGTGCAGACCGCGGTGCTCATCGAGACGCTGGTGTCGCTGGGTGCGGAGGTCCGCTGGGCCTCCTGCAACATCTTCTCCACCCAGGACCACGCCGCGGCCGCCGTCGTGGTCGGTCCGCACGGCACGCCCGAGGACCCCAAGGGCGTCCCGGTCTACGCCTGGAAGGGCGAGACGCTGGAGGAGTACTGGTGGTGCACCGAGAAGATGCTGACCTGGCCGGGCGGCAGTGGTTCGGGCGCTGGGTCGAGCGCGGCGCCGAACATGTTGCTCGACGACGGCGGTGACGCGACCCTGTTGGTGCACAAGGGAACCCAGTACGAGGCGGCCGGCATCGTGCCGCAGGCCGAGTCGGACGACCCCGAGGAGTGGAAGGTCATCCTCGACACGCTGCGCAACTCGCTGGCCGCCGACGCCCAGAAGTGGACCCGCGCGGGCAACGAGCTCATGGGCGTCACCGAGGAGACCACCACCGGCGTGCTGCGGCTCTACCAGCTGGCGGCCGCGGGTGAGCTGCTGTTCCCGGCGATCAACGTCAACGACGCGGTCACCAAGTCGAAGTTCGACAACCGCTACGGCATCCGCCACTCGCTGATCGACGGCATCAACCGCGGCACCGACGTGCTCATCGGCGGCAAGGTCGCGGTCGTGTGCGGCTACGGCGACGTGGGCAAGGGCGCGGCCGAGTCGCTGCGCGGCCAGGGCGCGCGGGTGATCATCACGGAGATCGACCCGATCTGCGCGCTGCAGGCGGCCATGGACGGCTACGACGTGCAGCGCCTGGAGTCCGTGCTGGGCAGGGCGGACATCCTCATCACCACCACGGGCAACAAGGACGTGGTGATGGCCGAGCACATGGCCCGGATGAAGCACCAGGCGATCCTGGGCAACATCGGCCACTTCGACAACGAGCTCGACATGGCCGGCCTCGCGCGGTACCCGGGCGTCAAGCGGATCAACATCAAGCCACAGGTCGACGAGTGGGTGTTCCCGGACGGTCACTCGATCATCGTGCTGTCCGAGGGCCGCCTGCTGAACCTGGGCAACGCGACCGGCCACCCGTCCTTCGTGATGTCGAACAGCTTCTCCAACCAGGTGATCGCGCAGATCGAGCTGTTCACGAAGAACGAGGAGTACGACAAGGAGGTGTACCGGCTGCCCAAGAAGCTCGACGAGAAGGTCGCGCGCATCCACCTGGAGGCGCTCGGCGGCGAGCTCACCAAGCTGACCAAGGAGCAGGCCGAGTACATCGACGTGGACGTCGAGGGCCCGTTCAAGGCGGAGCACTACCGGTATTGACAGGGCCAGGAAGGACGCCTTGCTGACGTTCAGCGTCCGCAAGGCGTCCTTCCTGTCTCAGTAGTGGACGCGGGCCATGACCGCGCGGTGGTCGGAGTAGTCGCGGTCGGCGCGGTCCGTGCCGGTCTCGGCCCGGTCGGCCGCGTCACCCTCGTTGAACGTGATCGTGTGGAACCCGGTCACCCCGGGCAGCCCGCCGGCGGGCTTGCGGGCGAAGACGAAGTCGATCCGCCGATTGCCGCCGATCGTCCAGTTGTCGCCCAGGCACGCCAAGCTGCCGCCGCAGCCCGCGTAGCCGGCGTCGCGGTAGCCGAGGCCGCCGCCCTCGTCGCCGTTGAGCAGGCGGTGCCAGGAGCGGAACGAACCGCCACTGAGGTCGGAGATGTTGACGTCCCCGCCGAAGATCAGCAGGCTGCCGCCGTAGCCGTCCTCGGTCATCTCCGTGGCGGTCTCGCGGGCGTTGGAGTCCGCGCACGCGGTGCCGCCGGAAGCGGCGGTCGGCCAGTGCACGGAGGCGACCGTCAGGTCCTTGTTCGCGATCTTGTCGTGCAGCATGACCTTGACCGCCTTGGTCCGGGCCTGGTCGTTGCTCGCGCACGAGCCGCTCTCGTCGCTCTGCGCCTGCCAGGTCCGGGCGTCCAGGCCGCGGTCGGTGAAGCGGGCCTTCCGGTAGATCACCGCGTTGGTCTGGTAGTCCTTCGGCGGGCCGCACGGGCTGTTCATCGCGGCGGGCGAGGCCTCGGCGATGACGCCGGCGTAGTCCTCGCCGAGGTCGTTCGACAGGCGGGCGAGGTAGAAGTCGAGCTGTGAGCGGTTGCTGATCTGCTGGATCGTGAAGATGTCCGGCTTGAGCGGAGCTCGTTTGAGGTAGTAGACGAGGTCCTGCCAGTCGCCGGGACAGGCGAGGTCCACGGTCGGCAGGTTCTCCACGTTGTCGTTGTAGACCTGGACGAACGCGGGGTCGTCGTTCGCGGCCGCGACGGTCACCTGCTCCCGCGGGGCGGCCAGGGCGGGCGCGAGGCCCGCGGCGGCGACCGTGAGCGCCGCTAGTCCGCCAATTCCTACCCACTTAGCGCGCATGTCCGTCAGTGAAACACAATCAGTGCAGGGATTCGCCTCTTTCGAGCATGGCGACGAACTTCTCGATCCGGCGGGCTCGGGTCTCCGGCCGCTTGGCCTCCTCCACCCGGTAGAGGAACGCGTAGCGGTTCTGGCCGGTCAGCGTCGCGAAGAACGCGGCGGCCTTCGGGTTGGCGTCGAGCGCCTCGCGGAGGTCGTCGGGGACGACCGAGTTCGCCGGGCTCGCATAGGCGGCGTCCCAGCGCCCGTCCGCCTTCGCGGCCTCGACCTCAAGCATGCCCGCCGGGGTCATCTCGCCCGCCGCGATCATCCGCTCCACGGACGCGCGGTTGATCTTCGACCACCGGCTGCGTTTGGTCCTCGGGGTGAACTTCTGCACGTAGTAGGTGTCGTCGACGCGCTGGGCGGTCCCGTCGATCCACCCGTACCGCAGCGCGATCTCCAGCGCCTCGGCGCGGTTCACCGACGGGATGCCGGTGTCCTTCTTGGCGACCCGGATCCACACGCCGCTCGTCTCGTGGCTCTCGGCGAGCCACGCCGCGAACTCGGCCTGGTCGCGAAACGACAGGATCGGCAGACCGTTCTTCTCGCCATGCTCATTCGGCACGTAGCTCGAGTCCCTTGCCCGACGGTTGGGTCATGCGCAGCCGGTCGGCGTCGATCTCGAACGCGACCTCGTCGTGGACCACGTCGAGCACCGCCGCCTCGAGCCGCATGATGTCAGGCTCGCACGCCTTGAGCGTCAGGTTGGCGGCCTCGAAGCGGATCGTGTCGCCGGACATCGTGTAGCCGGCGGACCCGCTGTTGCAGCCGCCGAAGATGTCGACCCGGCGCTCGCCGAACACCAGCGTGGCGGTCGCGCCGGCCGGCGTGCTGCTCGCGGTCTGTCCGTCCAGGATCGTGACCACGACCCACTTCGTCTCGGCGAGCGACAGGTCGGGCTCGGCGATCTCACGGTCGACGAGCACGAGCTCGGTGGCGCCGGTGCGCACCGTCAGCTCCGGTCCGTCCAGCCGCCAGGAGGGCTTGGCGCCGAGGACCTCCGCGAGCCACTCGTCGCGCGCGTGCCCCGGCGGTGCGCAGCCCGCGCCGGTCATCGCGAGCTCGTCGACCTCCAGCGTGCCGCCGTCGGTACGGACGTCCCCGCCCATGGTGTTGCAGCCGGCCCTGGCCGACAGCCGGCCGTCGTCGGTGAACAGCAGCGACACCTCGGCCCCGGCCATCAGCTCGTGGGACTTGCCGTCGACGGTGATCTCGCTAGACACGAACGTGACCCCGCGCAGCGGGTCGGGCGGCGGGCCGATCCGCTCACCGGCCCCGGCCCCGCACCCGGCGAGCACCAGCAGCAACAGTGGGCTCGTGAGGCGCAGAAGTCTCATATCCGCAGGACGTACTGGCACCCGGACATCGTTGCACCCCGTGTCTCTACACTCCGGAACGTGGTGGTTTGCGATCATGTCGAGGGGGTAGTCAGCAGCCCCGCGGGCCCGTACTACGGCCCGCTGGCACACGGTTTCGCGTGTGGGGCGCACATCCCCGTGCACGTGTCGAACCCGTGGAACGCCCTCGACGACCCGGTTCGCGACTACCAGGACAACCGCGAGACGCTCGCGGACGGCTGGGGGGTGACCACCGCGGAGGACTGGCAGCGGCAGGTCGACCAGCTGCTCCAGGGCCTCAACGTCGGCACGGAGATCGACGCCGTGCTGAACGTGCGGCGCCAGCTGCTGCGCCAGGACGGGGGATGGGACCTGCCGACGTGGCGCACGGCCACGGAGAACCGGGCGCGCTGGCAGGACGTGCCCGACATCGACGCGATGGTCGCGTCGGTGGACCTGATCACCCGCTACGAGGCCAGGTTCCAGGCGGACGGCATCCTGCCGCCGAACGGGGTCGTCAACTCGGTGTTCGGCTACGACTTCGGGCGCGCGGTGAACATGGCGCGCTGGGGCTACGGCGGCCGGTTCTGCGACCTGCGTACGGCGGAGTCGATCGTGCTGCGCGCGGGTGAGCTCTGCCGCCAGCACTACACGTCGTGGCCGGACTTCAGCGCCGGCTACGCCCTGGGCCGGGTGATCCGGTTCGACAACGAGTCCTACGGCCACATGTACGTGTCCGTCCGCGGCCCGCACCACCTGCTGACGTCCGACCGGGCCAGTCCGTGGTGGCACATCCCGTTCGCGTAGGGCGGTCTCGTAGGGTTCCTGCTCGTGGGACGGCTGATCGTGATCGAGGGCCTGGACGGGGCCGGCAAGCGCACCGTGGCGTCGGGCCTCACCGGGGCATTCGAGGCAGTCGGTGCCGCGGGCGGCCGCGTGGTGCGGCTGGCGTTCCCGCGCTACGGCGAGTCGGTGCACGCGGACCTGGTGCGCGACGGGCTGCACGGCCGGCTCGGCGGTTTCGGCCACGAGGTCTACGGCATGGCGATGCTGTACGCGCTGGACCGGCACGGCGCCGCCCCGTCGATCCGCTCGGCGCTGGCGTCGCATGACGTCGTCCTGCTCGACCGTTACGTGGCGTCCAACGCGGCCTTCGGTGCGGCCCGCCTGCACCAGGACGCCCGCGGCGAGTTCGTCGACTGGGTGCGGTCGCTGGAGATCGACCGCCTGGGGCTCCCGGTCCCCGACGCGCATCTGCTGCTGAGGGTGCCGGTGGAGGTGGCCGCGTCCCGGTCCGCGCACCGCTCCCGGACGGAGACCGGCCGCGAGCGTGACACGTGGGAGTCGGACGAGGCCCTGCAGGCGCGCGTGGCGGCCGTGTACGACGGCCTGGCCAAGGACGACTGGCTGGCCCCGTGGCACGTGGTCGACGGAACGTCCACTCCGGACTATCAGGCGCTGGCCGAGCTGCTGGTGCACTAGGGAGGTCTAGGGTGCGCCGACCAGATCGGCGCCCCACCGCTCGATCTCCGCGCGGATGTCCAACCGCCCGATCGTCGGGCTCGCCGTCATCTCCGGCGTCACCCGGTCCCGCGGCACGAACCACGAGATCTCGAACTCCAGCCCGTCGGGGTCCTTGCCGTACAACGACTTCGACACCGCGTGGTCGGAGGACCCCACGAGCGCGCCGGCCCGCTCGAGTCGTTCGGCGAACCCCGCCAGCTCCGGCAGCGTGTTCACCGACCACGCGAGGTGGTAGAGCCCGACGGCCGTCCCGCCGGCCCGCGGCGCGTTGCCGCGCACGCCGAACAGGCCCAGGTCGTGGTCGTTGTCGGAGTCGGCCGCGCGCAGGAACGCCGCCGTCGGCCGCTCGTGCACCACCTGGAACCCGAGCACGTCCCGGTAGAAGGCGACGCTGCGGCCGACGTCCCGCACGTAGAGCACGGCGTGGTTGAGCCTCCGGATGCCCATCTACCACCTCCGTGGCGGCCCCTTGGTTCAACCTTCAACGTGTAGAGCGTCAGACCGTATGCTGTTGTTACAACGTCCATCACTCGGGCGAGAAAAAACGATCAGCGGGTCCCACGCGGACAACACTCACGAAGTGCGACGATGTACCCATGAAGGCACGTGTGCTGGTAGTGGACGACGACCCGGCCCTGGCCGAGATGCTGACCATCGTGCTGCGCGGCGAAGGCTTCGACACCGCGGTGGTCGCCGAGGGCAGCCGGGCGTTGCCCGCGCTGCGCGAGCTGAGGCCCGACCTGGTGCTGCTCGACCTGATGTTGCCCGGCATCAACGGAATCGACGTGTGCAAGGCGATTCGCGCCGAGTCGGGCGTCCCCATCGTGATGCTGACCGCCAAGAGCGACACGGTCGACATCGTGCTGGGGCTCGAGTCGGGCGCGGACGACTACGTGGTCAAACCGTTCAAGCCCAAGGAGCTCGTGGCGCGGGTCCGGGCGCGGCTGCGCCGCACGGACTCCGAGCCGGCCGAGATGCTCTCGATCGGCGATCTCACCATCGACGTGCCTGGGCACGAGGTGACCAGGGACGGCGTCGCGATCCAGCTGACGCCGCTGGAGTTCGACCTCCTCGTCGCGCTCGCCCGCAAGCCGCGCCAGGTGTTCACCCGCGAGGTGCTCCTGGAGCAGGTCTGGGGTTACCGGCACGCCGCGGACACCCGGCTGGTGAACGTGCACGTGCAGCGGCTGCGCTCCAAGGTCGAGACCGACCCGGAGCACCCCGAGGTGGTGTTGACCGTCCGCGGCGTCGGGTACAAGGCTGGCCCGCCGTGATCGTCAGGTGAAGCGCAACGTACGGGCGGTCGTGGCGGCCGGCGCCCGGGCCGTCGAGTTCTGCCGCCAGCGGGTCGCCTACTTCGGCGAGCTGTGGCGACGCTCGCTGCAGGTGCGCGTCGTCGTCAGCACGCTCGCGCTGTCCTCGGCGGTCGTCTTCGTGCTGGGCATGGTGCTACAGAACCAGATCACCGACCGGTTGCTGGAGACCAAGGAGCAGGCCGCGATCGCGGCCACCCGCGACGCCGTCCAGGTCGCGGAGACCCAGCTGGCCGGCGTCAACCCGACCGCCGACGCCGTCCGCAACCGGCTCACCAGCGCGCTCAACCGGCTGACCAGCTCGTCACCGAACAGCAGCACCGCGAGCTCCGCGGCCGGCGCGTTCGAGCCGGTGCTCGCGAGCGACTCGCCGGGGCTGGCCGAGTCCGGCGACAGCATCAGCGTCGGGGCGTACGCCGACGTGCCCGACAGCCTGCGGCACTTCGTCCAGGCACACGAGTTCGCCGTGCAGAACCACACCGTGGACCGCGCGTCCGGCCGCACCACGTTCCTCCTGGTCGGCGCCCCGTTCGGCACCGCGAACCGGCCGATGCAGCTGTACATGCTGTTCCCGCTCACCGCCGAGCAGCACACGATCAGCGTCGTGCAGAGCACGCTCATCGTCGGCGGCCTGGTGCTGCTGCTCCTGCTCGCCGGCATCGCGAACCTGGTGACGCGCCAGGTCGTCCGCCCGGTGCGCAGCGCCGCCCAGGCCGCGGCCCGCTTCGCCGGCGGCGAGCTCGACCAACGCATGCAGGTGGTCGGCGAGGACGACGTCGCCAAGCTCGCCGAGTCCTACAACCTGATGGCCGAGAGCATCCAGCGCCAGATCCGCCAGCTGGAGGAGTTCGGCACCCTGCAACGCCGGTTCACCTCCGACGTCTCCCACGAGCTGCGCACGCCGCTGACCACCGTCCGGATGGCCGCGGACGTCCTGCACGCCTCCCGCGAGCAGTTCCCGCCCGGCCTCGCCCGCTCCACCGAGCTGCTGGTCGACGAGCTGGACCGCTTCGAGTCGCTGCTCGCCGACCTGCTGGAGATCAGCCGGCTCGACGCGGGCGTCGAGGAGCTGGTGGCCGAGCCGATCGACATGCGGGCGATCGCCGTGCGCGCGGCCCGGGCGGTCGCCACGATCGCCCGCAGCGCCGGCAGCGAGATCATCCTGGATCTGCCCGAGGAGGAGGCCGTCTCGGAGGTCGACGCCCGGCGCATCGAGCGGGTGCTGCGCAACCTGCTGGCCAACGCCGTCGACCACGGCGAGGGCCGGCCGGTGCGGCTGCGCATGGCGTTCGACGACCAGGCGCTCGCGGTCACCGTTCGGGACTACGGCATCGGCCTGCGGCAGGGCGAGGCGGAGCTGGTGTTCAACCGGTTCTGGCGGGCCGACCCGTCCCGCAACCGGCACACCGGCGGCACCGGGCTCGGCCTCGCGATCAGCGTCGAGGACGCCCGGCTGCACGGCGGCGGGCTCGACGCGTGGGGCGAGCCGCACAAGGGCGCCTGCTTCCGGCTGACGCTGCCGCGCCGCCTGGACGTGACCTACGCCGAGAGCCCGCTCGAGCTGCCCCCACCCGACGCCCATCTCGAGGTCGCCGCGGCGGTCGGGGCCCCGGTCGCCGGTGACGTGTACCGGGTGACCGTGCCCACCGAGTCCGGGCCCGACGGGGTGGGGAACGGCTCGGCGCCGGCGCAGACCGACGAGCCGCCGTCCACACCGGCCCCGCCGAAGGCACCCGAGTGGGAGGAGGTCCGATGACCCGGCGGCGCGCCTTCGTTCTGTTCCTGCTGTCCGTGCTGGTGTTCTCCGGCTGCGCGAACATCCCGGAGGAGACCACACCGCGTGCGGTGCGCGACGACAACGACCAGCCGACGGGCACGATCGACGGGCCGACGAAGGGCCTGGACGCGTTCGACCTGGTGCGCGAGTTCATCCACCGGTCGGGCAACCCCGAGGCCGCGGCCATGTACCTCACCGACAAGGGCAAGCAGGGCTGGAACGGTGAGGCCGCGCCGACGATCATCCTCGACACGTTCGACACGGTCCCGGTGCGCACGCCGGCCGTCGAGGAGGATCTGGGCGCGGCGTCGAGCGAGGTCGAGACGGTCGTGCTCGAGGTGACCCCGGTGGGCCGGCTCGGCGCGGACCACGCGTTCGTGCCGACCATCGAGGACAAGGAGTACAACGTCACGGTCCGCAAACGGCCCGACGGGCAGTGGCGGATCGACACGCCGCCGCCGACCAGGTTCGTGCCGCTGTCCGACTTCGAGGCGAGCTACCGCGCGGTCACCGTGTACTACTTCGACCCGGACCTGCGGATCACCGTGCCGGACCTGCGCTACGTGGCCGCCGAGCCGAACAGCGGGCTGCCCGCGCGGGTGATCAACGTGCTGCTGTCGGGTCCGTCGGACACGATGCGCCGGTCGGTGCGCTCGCCCCTCGAGGGCATCGGTACGAGAACCAACGTGGTCCCCGACCCGGACGGGACGCTGGTCGTGGACCTCAAGGAGCTCGGCGACAAGTCCACCGAGCAGCGCGAGCAGATCGCCACCCAGATCGTGCTGTCCCTGCAGACCGTCACGTCCAGCCGGCTGCGGCTGCGGGCCGACGGCCAGGACCTGATCCCGGGCCGCCGCGACTGGCGACCGGGCGACCTGAAGGTCTACGACGCGCCGACCAAGCCCGACTCCGACCAGCCGGGCATGGTCGCGGCTGACGGCAGGCTGACCTCGCTGCGCCACGGCCGCCCGATCGCGGGCCCGGCCGGGAACGGCGAGTACGAGGTGCTGACCGCGGCGCAGTCCATCGACGGCGGCCAGCTCGCGGCGGTCGTGCAGACGTCGGCCGGGCCTCGGCTGCGGGTGGGTCCCGTCGGCGGGCCGTTGGAGCTGGTCGACCTCGAGGCGCGGGAGATGACCAGGCCGACCTGGCTGGTGAGCACGTCCAACGAGGTGGCGACCAAGGAGGTCTGGACGGTCGCCGACGGGAACGTCGTGCGCGTGGTCCGCGGCAGCGACGGCACGTGGAAGGCGTTGCAGGTCAACGCGTCCGAGCTGACCGACTTCGGCCCGATCACCGAGCTGCGGCTCTCCCGCGACGGCACCCGGGCGGCCGCGGTCGCCCGCGGTCGGCTCGTGGTGGCCTCGGTCGTGCGCGACAAGGACTCGGTGTCGCTGCGCACGCCGCGGCGGCTGCAGCCGATCAACGTCGTGCAGGCGATCGGCGTCGACTGGCTGAGCCAGGACACCCTGGTCGTGGCGACGACGCAGGGCTCGCTGCCGGTGGCCAGCCTGTCTGTCGACGGTCTCAAGCTGGAGGTGTTCGACCGGAACAACCTGCAGCTACCGATCAAGTCGATCGCCGCCGCCCCCGACCGGGACGTGATCGTGACCGACAGCGCGGCGGTGTCCAGCGTGCCCGGCGTGGGCCAGCTGTGGCGCCAGCACCCGCACGGCAAAGGCCCGAACGCCATCCCGTTCTACCCGGGCTGACCGGCGTTCTGCCCGAACCTGACCTGCGGTTCCCGAAATTGTCAGTGGGGCGTGCCAGTATTCGCCCATGCGTTCGTTTCGGCTGCTCGACCTGATCATCCCGCAGCGCTGTGCGGGGTGTGCCGCGCCCGCCACCGCGTGGTGCACATGGTGCGCCCGCACGCTCGGCCGGCCCGTGCCGGTGTCGCGTCCCGGCCTGTCCGGGGCCTACGCGCTGGCCGGCTACCGAGGCCCCGCGCGCGGGGCGGTCCTGGCGTACAAGGAGCGGGGGCGCGGAGACCTGGCCGACCACCTGGCCCGTGCGCTGGCCGCGGCCGTGGTCTCGATCCGGGCGGGCCCGGTGGTGCTGGTCCCCGCGCCGTCTCGACCCGCGGCGGCCCGCTCCCGCGGTGGTCAGCACATGACGACCGTCGCCAGACGCTGCGCGGCGAACCTCCCCGGAGCGACCGTCGTGCCAGCGCTACGCCTGGACGGCCGAGCGGCGGACTCGGTGGGCCTCGACGCCCGCGCCAGAGCGGCGAACCTGCTGGGCCGCCTGCGCCCGGACCCTCGCCACCCCGTGCCCCCGGGCTTGCCGGCGATCGTCCTGGATGACGTGATCACCACCGGCGCCACCGCAACGGCTTGTCTAGCCGCCCTGAAGTCGATCGACGTTCCCGTAGCGGCGTTCCTGGCCCTCACGGCCACCACCTGACCCCACGCAGGAGACCAGCTGGCACCCGACCCCGCCATGCCCACCGTCCAAACCTCCCGCGCCGTCCGCGTGATAGGGCCGTGATCAGGACGTGATACCGAAATGCCACCAATAACTACCCGCCAGTACACGCCTCGATTCACGTTTTTCCGCGTCCCGATTGCGTTATCGATCTACTTCGCGCGCTCGGCGGAGGCCATCGTTTCATCGTGCAGATACCTCCGTCCGAGTGAATTATCGGTGGGAACTCAGACTCGAAGGTGATCGTTGGCCGGGTATGGGAGACCGGCCCGACCGTGGTGTCGAACCGCTGCTACGAGCGGCGATGTCTCTGGGTATGCCTGGTACGACCGGACGATCGGCGATCCGGTCGGCCGGGGGGATGATCATGCGCAGCCGGCGGAGGTCACGGCCGCGGCGGTTGCTCTCCGTAGGCGAAACGGGGCTGCGAGGTTCCCCCGTCGAGGGGGCTTTTGCAAGCGCACAAGCCAAGCTAACGTGCCGGCTATCAGCTTTCCCGGTTCGCAGGGAGGAGGCGAAGAGCCCATGACCCTGGCGCCGGAGGAGCGTTGAGGCGGGGTGTCCTCAAGCCCTTCAACGGCCTGGCCGGTCCACCAACCCGGATCCCAGATCTACGGCGCCCGAAGTTCGCTCACTAGCTCGCTCAGGCGAGGGAGGTCGTGTATGGACATCGTCGTTAAGGGCCGCAACGTCGAGGTGCCCGCTCACTACCGCGTGCACGTCGAGGAGAAGCTGGCTCGGCTGGAGCGCTACGACCGCAAGGTCATCCGCTTCGACGTGGAGCTGTTCCACGAACCAAACCGTCGGCAGGCGAAGAACTGCCAGCGCGTAGAGATCACCGGCAAGGGCAGGGGCCCGGCCGTCCGATCCGAGGCATGTGCGGGCGACTTCTACGCCGCACTCGACGCCGCGGTCACCAAACTTGAGAACCGACTTCGTAGGCTGCACGACCGCCGGCGCGTGCACTATGGGCGCCGCAGCCCGTCCTCCGTCGCGGAGGCCACCGCCACCATGCCGAAGATGCCCATGACCAACGGCCGCGCCAGCACGGCCGTACTACCCGCCCGCACCGAGGAACTCGAGGGCACCCCCGAGGTACCCGCCCAGCGCTGGGACGGCGCCGAGGACGACAACCTGCCCGGTCGCGTCGTACGGGAGAAGGAACACTCCGCCGAACCCATGACCGTCGACGAAGCCCTCTACCAGATGGAGCTGGTCGGCCACGACTTCTACCTCTTCAACGACTCGAGTTGCGGCCGGCCCAGCGTGGTGTACCGCCGCAAGGGATTCGACTACGGCGTGATCCGCCTGGTCTGAAGCGAACCCACGAACCAATCACGGACCTGACGAGGTGCCCCCGAGCCACCGCTCGGGGGCACCCGTTCGCATGCCCACCAGCCCATCCGTGCACAACCCGTCCGGCCGGTCGGGGCAAGCCACGGTGACGCCGATCCGTAACCGCCTACGATGGCAGTGACGAGGTGCCCGTGGCGGGCGCGACAATCCAGCTAGCGAGGTTGACCTGATGGTGCTGTCCCGGATACTCCGCGCCGGCGAGGGCAAGACGCTCAAGACGCTGCGCAAGACCGTGGGTGAGGTCAACGATCTCGAGAGCTCCGTCGCCGACCTCACCGACGCCGCGCTGCGTGCGAAGACCGAAGAGTTCCGCAGGCGCTACGACGAGATGCGCGAGGTCGACCCGGACGACCCGGAGGCCACCGACTTCGACGCCCTGGACCTGCTGCTCCCGGAGGCGTTCGCGGTCGTCCGCGAGGCCGCCCGGCGCGTGCTCGGCCAGCGGCACTTCGACGTGCAGATCATGGGCGGCGGTGCGCTGCACCTCGGCAACGTGGCCGAGATGAAGACCGGTGAGGGCAAGACGCTCACCGCGGTGCTCCCGTCCTACCTCAACGCGCTCTCCGGCAACGGCGTGCACGTCGTCACGGTCAACGACTACCTGGCCAAGCGCGACGCCGAGTGGATGGGCCGGGTGCACCGTTTCCTCGGCCTCGAGGTCGGCGCGATCCTGTCGGAGTTGACCACCGAGCAGCGCCGCCGCTCGTACCGGGCCGACGTCACCTACGGCACCAACAACGAGTTCGGCTTCGACTACCTGCGCGACAACATGGCCGGCAGCCTCGACCAGATGGTGCAGCGCGGCCACAACTTCGCCATCGTCGACGAGGTCGACTCGATCCTCATCGACGAGGCCCGCACGCCGCTGATCATCTCCGGCCCGGCGGACCAGTCGTCCCGGTGGTACACCGAGTTCGCCCGGATCGTCAGGCGCATGTCGGGCATCGACGTCACGGCGCTGACGCCGCGGGACCGCGAGGCCCGCGCCGCCGAGATCGCCAGCAAGCACTACGAGGTCGACCGCAAGCGGCGCACGATCGGCGTCAGCGAGCGGGGCGTCCAGTTCGTCGAGGACCAGCTCGGCATCGACAACCTCTACGACGCGCAGAACACCCCGCTCGTCGGCTACCTCAACAACGCCGTCAAGGCCAAGGAGCTGTTCCAGAACGACAAGGACTACCTGATCCGCGACGGCGAGGTCCTGATCGTCGACGAGTTCACCGGCCGCGTGCTCGCGGGCCGGCGCTACAGCGAGGGCATGCACCAGGCCATCGAGGCCAAGGAAGGCGTGGAGATCAAGGCCGAGAACCAGACGCTCGCCACGATCACCCTGCAGAACTACTTCCGCCTGTACACCAGGCTCTCCGGCATGACCGGTACGGCCGAGACCGAGGCCTCGGAGTTCTGGAACACCTACAAGCTGCACGTGGTGCCGATTCCGACGAACCGGCCGATGGTCCGCGACGACCGCACGGACCTGATCTACAAGACCGAGGAGGCGAAGTTCGAGGCGGTCGCCGAAGACATCGCCGGGCGGCACGAGGATGGCCAGCCGGTGCTGGTCGGCACCACCAGCGTCGAGCGTTCGGAGTACCTGTCGAAGCTGCTGGTCAAGCGCCGCATCCCGCACAACGTGCTGAACGCCAAGCACCACGAGAAGGAGTCGGCGATCATCGCCGAGGCCGGGCACCGCGGTGCGGTCACCGTCGCGACCAACATGGCTGGTCGCGGTACCGACATCATGCTCGGCGGCAACCCCGACCACCTGGCAGAGGAGTCGTTGCGCGCCAAAGGCTTGGACCCGGTCGAGACGCCGCACGAGTGGACCGTCGCGCTGCCCGAGGCGCTCGAGCGCGCTCAGGAGGACGTGCGCGCGGAGGCCGAAGAGGTCATCGAGGCCGGCGGGCTCTACGTGCTCGGCACCGAGCGCCACGAGTCCCGGCGCATCGACAACCAGCTGCGCGGCCGCTCCGGCCGGCAGGGCGACCCGGGCGAGTCCCGCTTCTACCTCTCGCTCGGCGACGAGCTGATGCGGCGGTTCAACGCGCAGTTCGTCGAGCGGGTCATGGTCACCATGCGGGTGCCCGACGACCAGCCCATCGAGGCGAAGATGGTCACCCGGGCGATCAAGAGCGCGCAGACGCAGGTCGAGCAGCAGAACTTCGAGGCACGCAAGAACCTCCTCAAGTACGACGAGGTGATGAACCAGCAGCGCAAGGAGATCTACGCCAACCGCATGCGCGTGCTGCAGGGCGAGGATCTGCGCGAGCAGATCGACCACATGATCTCCGACGTCGTCGGCGACTACATCGAGAAGGCGACGGCCGGCGGGTACGCGGAGGACTGGGACCACCGCAAGCTGTGGACGGCCCTCAAGGAGCTGTACCCGATCTCGCTGAAGTGGGACGAGCTCGTCGAGGAGGTGGAGGACCGCGGTGACGACCTCACCGCGGAGAACCTGCTGGACGCCGTGCTCGCCGACGCCCGCCGCGCGTACGACGAGCGCGAGGCGTACGTGAACAGCCGCGTCCTCGGCCCCGACGGCCGCTCGACGGGCGACGGCATGCGCCGCCTCGAACGGCTGGTGATGCTCGATGTGTTGGATCGCAAGTGGCGCGAGCACCTCTACGAGATGGACTACCTCAAGGACGGCATCGGCCTGCGGGCCATGGCGCAGCGCGACCCGCTGATCGAGTACCAGCGGGAGGGCTACGACATGTTCAACACCATGCTCGAGGCCCTCAAGGAGGAGTGCATCATGATGCTGTTCCGCGCGCAGGTCGCGGAACCGGAGTCCCAGCAGGCGCCCGCCGCGGGCGGCCCCGCGGCACCGCCCGCGACGAGGGTCCAGCAGGCGGCCGCCCGCGCTGCGCAGCCGGGCCAGCGCAAGGCACCCGCGCAGCAGCAGCAGCCGCCGCCGCCGCAGGAGCAGATCCCACCGGCGCTGCGCGGCAACCGCCCGCAGACCGAGCAGCAGTACACGTACTCGGGCCCGGCCGAGGGCGGCGGCGTCCAGTCACGCGGTGATCAGAGCGGCGGCAACGGCCAGAAGCCCAACACCGGCGGTTCCCGCCGCGAACGCCGAGCCGCGGCCCGCGATGCTCAGCGGCGGGGCAAGAAGGGCCCGCGCCGCTAACCGGCAACCACCCGCAGCACGGCACCGATCGAGGTGCCGTGCTCCGTCGTGCCATGCCTGTTCCCGTTCACCCGCAAGTACTCCACAGCCACACCGCGCGACGGCCAAAACCGTCAGGGGCCGCGACTAGGATGGAAACAGGGGGACCCCCTCGCGGTTGTCCACAAGTCGAGCGGCTGTCCACAGATTCGTGTGCGTACGCCAGACTCGTCGGTGTCCGCCCGTACGCTGGATCTCGGGGGCCGGAGGCCGCCCTCCACGCGGCTCGACCTCGTCCGTGGATGGTGGTGCCCGCGGACGGCGGCACACCTGGCAGCGTCGGCCGCCAGGTGTCGGCGGGCCAGCGGGCGATGCCCCGGGGTGCACGCGTAGTGCGGAGAACCCCGTGCCTCATCCGGAGCGCGAGCCGGCGCCATCCAAGCCGCCCGCCCGTTGTGGGACCGCCGACGCCGTGTGGAAGTCAGAGCAGGCGTAGCACGGAGCAGTGCCAGGTGCCGTCGACGTGATCCAGGCGGGCGGCCAGTGCGCACACCCGCCTCGCCGCGGCCGGGCCGGGACCGATGTCGATCACCGCCGCGATCTCGACGGCTGCCGGGGACGGGTAGCACGCGCGGAGGCGGCGCAGCCGGTGCGGCCGGCCCGGCGTGGTCGTGCGCAGGCGGGTCAGCAGCGCCTCGTACGCCGCGTCGGACAGGAGGGTGCGTAGCTGCCCCACCGCCCGCCGGCCCTCCAGCACCTCCAGCACCCGGACCAGCAGCCGCCACAACGCATCGGGGGTGACCTCCGGCTGCCGGGGCGGGGCGACCAGCGCGAGCTGCGGCCCGCTCGCCGGGCGCAGGCTCGACCACCGGCGCGGCTCCTCCTCTCCGGGCGCGTGCGACGGCTCGTACTCGGGCAGCGCCCGCAACACCGGGCGTGGCGCGGGCAGGTACCGAACAGGTGCGGTCATGCCCTACAGAGCCGAGAACCCATGACATCCGGACAATGATCACCCCAACGTGTCCGTTCGGACACGAGGTGTCAGCGGTGGCGAGCGATCTCGAAGCAGAGCACCGCTGCCGCGCTCGCGACGTTCAGCGACTCGACCCCGCCGCTCATCGGGATCGACAGCGACCCGGTGACCGACGCCCGCACCTCGTCGCCGACGCCGCCGGTCTCCCCGCCCAGTACGTACGCCGCGCGCCGCGGCAGGTCCACCGAGAACAGCGACGTCCGGGCCGACCCCTCCAGTGCCAACAGCGGGAAACCGGCCGCGCGCAAGGCCGACGCGGCCTCTCCGGCGGTGTAGCAGCGCAGTACCGGCGCGTGGAAGGCCACCCCCGCCGACGCCTTGACCACCAGCGGGTCGAGTGACGCCACGCCGCGCCGCGGCACCACGATCCCGTCGATCCCGGCGGCCGTCGCGGTGCGCAGGATCATGCCGACGTTCGCGGGCGTCGTGATCCCGTCGAGCAGCAGGACGGTCGACAGCGTGCCGGACGCGAGCGCGTCGGACAGCCGGCGCATCCGCGGCGCGACGACGTCGGCGAGCACGCCCTGGTCCTGCTTTCCGTTGCCCGCCAACACCTTCACCCGATGCGCGCTGGCCCGCTCCACCCGCACCGACCGGGCCGACGCCGCGTCGAGGATGTCCCGTACGGGCGTGCCGCGGGCGTTGTCGGCGAGGATCACCTTGTCCACCCGCAGGCTCCGGTCGACCAGCGCCTCGAGCACCGGCTTGCGGCCGAACACGGTCACGAACCGGTCCTTGGGTGACGACGCGTCCACGAGGTGGAGCATTCCACGTCCGCGCGCGCCCGGTGTGTCAGGATCTAACCCTGCCCGTTGCACAGGGAATGGGAGTGCGGTGAGGGTCTACATTCCGGCCACGGTGACCATGTTGCGTGCACTGAACGTGAAAGGTGAGGTGGCCGCGGTCGGCGACACCGCCTTCGCCCTGACCCCCGCGCTGCGCGAGTCGTACGCCACGGGCACCGCGGAGGAGCTCGAGTACGCCGCCATGCTGGAGGCCGCCCGGGCGTCGCTGCGGCTGCTCGCCGGCGAGCTGGCCGACGACGCGGAGGGCACACTGCCCCGCCGCGCGGTGATCTCCGCCGACGTCGAAGGGGTGACGCTGCGCCCGGATCTGGACTTCGCCGTGGTGCGGCTGGCCGAGTCGGTGCCGGCGACGCTGGTGGCCGCCGTGCACCTGGACACCGAGAACGCCGAGCCGGCGGTGCGCGCGGCCGCGAACGTCATCGACGCCGCCGACCTCGGCGACCCGGACGCGCAGTTCACGCTCGGGGACGCCGAGGACCACGAGCTGGCGTGGTACGCGACCGAGGAGCTGCCGTTCCTGCTGGAGCTGCTGTAAGGCGCGCCGCCGGCCCCCGAAAAGTCAACACAGCGGGGCGTGTCAGACGTAAGCCGGGTCTCGCCGTCAGGATTGCGTCAAGACAGTGCCCTCGCGGTCAGCTGGCCGCCTATCGTCTGGCCGAGGCGCGTGGGTCTGGCTCTCGCGATCGCGTGCGCGCCGGAACGAGTACGTCTGGCAGGAGGCGCGCAGTCCGTGGAGTCGGGGCTCACGAGCTCGACATCCCCCTGGGGCCGTTCCGGCAGTAGGCACGCCAGTGGTGCGGGAGGGGACGCACGTGGTGATCTCGCGGCGTAGGCAGCCGCGAACGACCGCGGAGCGGTTCCGCCATCCGGCGCGGGTGGTGGCGGCGGGGTTCGGCAGTGCGATCGGGATCGGCACCGTGTTGCTGCTGTTGCCGGTGGCCACCGAGTCCGGGCAGGGCGCCGGGCTGGTCGACGCGGTGTTCACCGCCACCTCGGCGGTGTGCGTGACCGGGTTGATCACCGTGGACACCGGTGGTCACTGGTCGACCTTCGGCGAGGTGGTCATCCTCGCGCTGATCCAGACCGGCGGGCTGGGTCTCATGACCCTCGCCGCGCTGTTCACCGTGCTGGTGGCGCGCCGGCTCGGGCTGCGCCGACGGCTGCTCGCCCAGGCCGAGACCAAGGCCCAGGGGCTGTCCGGCATGGGTCGGGTCGTGCGCAACATCGTGCTGTTCAGCCTGGCCAGCGAGGCCGTCGTGGCCGTGGTGCTCACCGTCCGGTTCGCCACGGGCTACGCCCGACCGCCCGATGAGGCGCTCTACCACGGGGTTTTCCACGCGATCTCGGCATTCAACAACGCCGGCTTCTCCCTCAACAGCGACAGCCTCATCGGCTACGCCACCGACCCCTGGGTCAGCCTGACCGTCGCTGTCGCGGTCATCGTCGGCGGGCTGGGCTTCCCGGTGGTGTTCGAACTGGCCCGCCGCTGGCGCAAGCCGTCGACCTGGTCGGTGCTCACCCGACTCACCGTGTGGCTCACCGCGGCGCTGCTCCTGGTCGGCATGGTTGTCACCGTCGCGGTGGAACGGTCCAACCCGGACACCCTCGCCCCGCTGTCGGGCCCGGGCAAGCTGCTGGCCGGGTTCTTCCACTCGGCCATGGCCCGCACCGCGGGGTTCAACAGTGTGGACACCTCCGCCATGCGACCGGAGAGCCTGTTCGCGACCGATCTGCTGATGTTCATCGGCGGTGGCAGTGCGGGCACCGCGGGCGGGATCAAGGTCACCACGTTCGGCCTGCTCGCATTCGTGATCTGGTCGGAGATGCGCGGCGAGACCCAGGTCAGCGTGGGCCGCCGCCGCGTTCCTGAAGCCAACCAACGCCAGGCCCTGGCCGTCGCCCTGCTGGGCATCGGCGCGGTGGCGATCTCCGTGTTCACCCTGCTGGCGCTGACCCAGCACACCCTCGACCGGGTGCTCTTCGAAGCCATCTCCGCGTTCGGCACCGTGGGGCTGTCCGCCGGCATCACCCCCGACCTGCCCGCGGCCGCCAAGATCCTGCTGATCATGCTCATGTTCGTCGGCCGTGTCGGCCCCCTCACCCTGGCTTCGGCACTGGCGCTGCGCCAGCGGACTCGACGCTTCGAATACCCCGAGGAAAGGACCATCGTTGGCTAGGACATCGACGCGGTCATCCGGACGGTCACACGCCGGCCTCGACGACGAAACCGTCGTGGTCATCGGACTCGGCCGATTCGGCGGCGCGCTCGCCCTGGAACTGGTCGCCCTGGGCGGCAACGTCATGGCCATCGACACCAATCCCAAGATCGTCCAGGCCTTCGCCAACCGGCTGCCGCACGTCGTCGCCGCCGACACCACCGACATCGAGGTACTGCGACAGCTCGGCGTGGCCGACGTCGACCGCGTCGTCGTCGCGATCGGCACCGACATCGAAGCGAGCCTCATGACCACCTCACTCCTGGTCGACCTCGACATCCCCGACATCTGAGCCAAAGCGATCAGCCGGGACCACGGCACCATCCTGCGCCGCGTCGGCGCCCACCACGTCGTGCTCCCCGAACACGAGATGGGCGAACGCGTCGCGCACCTGCTCTCCGGCCGCATGCTCGACTACGTCGAGGTCGACACCGACTACGCCGTGGTCAAGACCAAACCGCCCCACGACGCCGTCGGCATCCCACTGGCCGAGTCCCGTATCCGCGGCAGGTACGGCGTCACCGTCGTCTCGGTCAAGAGGGAAACCGACGGGCCCGACGCCACGTTCACCTACGCCACCCCCGACACCACCCTCATGTACGGCGACCACATCCTCGTCGTCGGCACCATCCACGACCTGGAACGGTTCGCCAACGCCAACTGATTCGCCGGTCGGTCCGTCACGGCAGGTGGGGCGGGCGCGGCCTCCGGCCCCGGGATCCAGAGTAGTGCTCGGGTCTGACGATTTCGGGCCGCGTCGGGTCCGGTGTGGACAACCGGCGCGGGAACGCGCACCGCGTCAGGGCTTCTCGACGTCACGACCCGGCCGACGCGGTCGAGACCGCGCTCGGTGGGATCGATCCGGTCCCGCTGTTCAAGGCCGAGGTCGACGCACTGGCGGCCGGGTGGCCGGCCGATTCGTGACAGGATGTCGGTAACCGCCGCCACCGGTCACAAGCCGGGAACGGCCCGACCAGAACCAAGGAGGCGAGCCACAACATGGACGCCATTTCGTCCGTGCCCGAGCCGGTCAACGAGCCCGTGCGGTCCTACGCGCCGGGCAGCGCCGAGCGCGAGTCGCTGCGGCACCGGATCGCCGAGCTGGAAGGCGAGCGGCACGAGCTGACCATGACCATCGGCGGCGAGCGGCGGATGGCCGGCGGCGAGGCGATCAACGTCGTCCAGCCGCACGACCGCGCGCACGTCCTCGGGGTCAGCGCGCAGGCCACCACCAAGGACGTCGCCGACGCCGTCAGCGCCGCGAAGCTGGCCGCGCCCGCGTGGCGCGAGCTGCCCTTCGACGAACGCGCCGCGATCCTGCTGCGCGCGGCCGACCTCGCGTCCGGTCCGTGGCGGGACACGCTGAACGGCGCGACGATCCTCGGCCAGTCGAAGTCCGTGCAGCAGGCCGAGATCGACTCCGCCTGCGAGCTGATCGACTTCTGGCGCTTCAACGTCGGCTACGCCCGCCGGGTCCTCGCTGAGCAGCCGCAGTCCAGCGCCGGCTTCTGGAACCGGTTCGACCACCGGCCGCTCGACGGGTTCGTCACGGCGATCACCCCGTTCAACTTCACCGCGATCGCCGGCAACCTGCCGACCGCGCCCGCGCTGATGGGCAACACGGTCGTCTGGAAGCCCTCGCCCACCCAGCAGCTCGCCGCGTACTACACGATGCGCGTGCTCGAGGCGGCCGGTCTGCCACCCGGCGTGATCAACATGGTGACGGGCGACGGCGCCGCGGTCAGCGAGGTCGCGCTGGCGGACCCGGACTTCGCCGGGCTGCACTTCACCGGCTCCACGCGAACCTTCAAGTACCTCTGGCGCACGATGGCCGAGCGGCTCGACACCTACCGGTCCTACCCACGGATCGTCGGCGAGACCGGCGGCAAGGACTTCGTCGTCGCGCACCGCTCCGCCGACCCCGCGGCCGTCGCGACCGGGCTGGTGCGCGGCGCGTTCGAGTACCAGGGCCAGAAGTGCTCGGCGGCCTCGCGTGCCTACGTCTCCCGCTCGCTGTGGGAGTCCGGCCTGCGCGAGCAGCTCGTCGACACCACGAAGTCGCTGTCGTTCGGAGACGTCACCGACTTCGGCCACTTCGGCGGAGCGGTGATCGACAACCGTGCGTTCGCCAAGCACAAGGGCGTGCTGGAGATGGCCGCCGGCACGTCGTCGCTCGAGGTGCTGACCGGCGGCGGCTGCGACGACTCGGTCGGCTACTTCGTCGAGCCGACCATCGTGCTCGGCAGCGACCCGATGAACGACCTGTTCACCACCGAGTGGTTCGGCCCCATCCTCGCGGTCCACGTCTTCGACGACGCCGAGTACGCCAAGGTGCTCGAGCTCGTCGACGGCTCGACGCCGTACGCGCTGACCGGTGCCGTCTTCGCCACCGACCGGGCCGCGATCGAGGAGGCGCACCGTGCGCTGCGCTTCGCCGCCGGCAACTTCTACGTCAACGACAAGCCGACCGGCGCCGTCGTGAGCCAGCAGCCGTTCGGCGGCAGCCGCGGCTCGGGCACCAACGACAAGGCCGGCTCGATCTACAACCTGCAGCGCTGGGTGAGCCCGCGCTCGGTCAAGGAGACGTTCGTCCCGCCGACCGACCACATCTACCCGCACATGGGTTGACCCGCGAACGGGCCCGGCCGCGACGGCCGGGCCCGTTCCGGCTGAGTCCTCGGCGACCGGTGTGCCCAGTGCGTCGGGAGTCGCTCCTCCCGGTCGGGCCGGCTGGCGCACCGAGAACGCCGCGACGCCGCCCAGTTGGTTCCGGCGGCCAACCTTCTCGCCGCAAGCGCTTGCTCCCAGCTCGGTGATCTTGGCAGGCAACCTCGCGGGCCAGGTTTGTGTATTTACCACTGGGTGGAGCGGCAGCCGGTGAGGTGCTGCCGCGCTCTTGTTGGAGGGTGGATGAGCCACGACAAGGCCCGCGTACGCGTCGCGGGCTTACTCGCCGTGGCGACCGCCGCCGCGGGCACGCTGGTGCTCGGCGGGTCGGGGGTGCCGCAGGCGCGAGGGGAATCGGGGGCCGGGCCGGTCGCGGCCGAGACGAGGACGGTCACGCTGCTGACCGGCGACCGGGTCGTGCTGAACGGTCCGCGGGTCAGCGTGCGGCCGGCGTCGGGGCGCGCGCACGTCACGTTCCTGCGCAGCACGGACGAACGCGGCGACGTGCACGTCGTGCCGCGGGACGTGGCGCGGCTGGTGTCGTCGGGCACGCTCGACCCGCGGCTGTTCGACGTCACCGGGCTCGTCCGCGCCGGGTACGACGACGCCACGCGCGACGACCTGCCGCTGATCGTCGACTACCCGGGTGCGACGCCGCGTGCGGCCGGGGCGAAGGTCACGCTGAACCTGCCGGCCGTGAGCGCGGTCGCGGTCCGGGCGGACAGGTCCCCGGCGTTCTGGGCCGGCGCGGGCAGGTCCGCCAGCAAGATCTGGCTGGACGCCCCGGTGCGCGTGAGCCTCGACCGCAGCGTGCCGCAGATCGGCGCGCCCGAGGCGTGGTCGGCGGGCCACACTGGGAAGGGCGCCACGGTCGCCGTGCTCGACACCGGCGTCGACGCCACGCACCCGGACCTCGCCGACGCGGTCGCCGGGGCCCGCGACTTCACCGGCAGCGAGACCGGCGCCGAGGACCACTTCGGGCACGGCACGCACGTCGCGTCGATCATCACCGGCAGCGGCGCGAAGTCCGGCGGGAAGTACCAGGGCGTCGCGCCCGACGCGAAGCTGCTGAACGGCAAGGTGCTCGACGACTCGGGCGGCGGCAGCGAGTCGGGGATCATCGCCGGCATGGAGTGGGCCGCGAACAACGGCGCCGACGTGATCAACATGAGCCTCGGCGACCCGTTCCCCAGCGACGGCACGGACCCCATGTCGCAGGCGGTGAACAAGCTGACCGCCGACACCGGCGCGCTGTTCGTCGTCGCGGCCGGCAACTCCGGCCCGTCCGACGAGTCCATCGGCAGCCCCGCCGCCGCGGACGCGGCACTCACGGTCGGCGCGGTCGACCGGGACGACAAGCTGGCCGAGTTCGGTCCGCACACCGATCACGGTGAACCGGGAGGTGGAGAGCTACGACGTCACGGTTCGCTCGCTCGACCACGACGGCAAGCCGACCCCGGAGTACTTCCTCCGGTTCGTCGACATCGACGAGCGGAAGGCGTACGTGCCCTACGACGAGTCGGGCACGGTGGTCGCGCGCGTGCCGAAGGGCCGGTACTACCTCGACGGGTTCGTGCAGACCCAGCGCGGCGAGAACGCGTGGCCGTCGACCGAGTTCGCCGAGGCGAACCATGTCGTGGACGGCGACGCCGAGCTCGTCCTCGACGCCCGCAGGGGCAAGCAGGTCGACTTCACCGTCGACGAGCCGAACGCCGAGGAGGGCGCCACCGTCCTGCAGTTCGCCATGCGGACCGAGTGGGGGTCGACCGGCAGCACGCTGATCGGGGCCGGCTTCGACGACCTGTTCGTGGCGCCGTCCAGGACGTCGGGCGAGGGGTTCACGTTCATGGTCGAGGCCGAGCTCGCCGAGCCGGACGGGTCCGGCGGGCAGTGGGGCTTCCACGGCAGCCCGTACATGTACCACCTGCGGTGGCACCAGGACGGCCGCGTGCCGGAGAAGCTGGCCCGGACGGTGCGCAACAAGCAGCTGGCGAAGGCGGTCACCGAGCACGCGGTGTCCGAACCTGGCCTGCTGGGCATGCGCAGCGGGTTCCTGACGGGCGACCTGCCGTTCCGGCTCACGGAGTACTACACGCCGGGCGAGCCGTGGTACGACACGTTCGAGGAGACCGCGGACCCGCAGGACCTGCCGGTGACGTTCCAGACCACGGCGACCGGGCGGGAGTACCGGAAGGGCGAGGTCACCCGGCAGCGGTGGAACGTCGGCGTGTTCGGGCCCGCGTTCCCGGTGTCGGACTTCGACCCGGCGACCTACGCGGGGCGGCTCGGCGACGAGGTCCGCATGGCCCTGCCGTTGTTCGCCGACCAGGCCGCCGACCACGACGGGTTCTCGTTCGGGGCGAGCGGCACGACCGAGCTGTTGCGGGACGGCCGGCCGGTGGGCTCGAGCGACTTCCCCGGCGGCGGCGACTTCGTGCTGCCCGCGGACACCGGCACGTACACGCTGCGCACGACGGCCGAACGGGACGCGCCACTGTCCACATCGGTCAGCGGCGAGTGGACGTTCTCGTCGTCGCATGTGGACGGTGAGGAGCCGGCCGCGTTGCCGCTGCTGGCCGTCCGGTTCGCGCCGGCCCTGGACGACGCGAACACCGCGCCGGCGGGCCGCTTCCAGTTCCCGGTGTACGTGCAGCGCAACGGCTCGGCCACGCCGGGCCGGATCCAGAAGCCGACGGTGGAGGTCTCCTACGACGACGGCACGACGTGGGCGCCGGTACGGCTGTCCTGGCACGACGGCCGGTGGCTGGCGACCGTGGACTAGCCGGCCGGGGCGTTCGCGTCGCTGCGGGCGTCGACCGCCGACCGGGACGGCAACACGGTGACGCAGACGATCACGCGGGCGTACCGGGTGGGGTAGGGGTCGGTGGGGCGGGGCAGGAGCGGGCTCCGCCCCACCGCTTTGTCCACAGGCCCCCGTTCGGCCCGCCGGTTCTGTCGGTGCACGCCGATAGGCTGGAAAGCGGGGGGCCCCCGCGTGGCCGGAGGTGTCCACAGGCGGCGGCTTCGGTGCGCGGTTTTGTCGGGGGTGCTCGGTACGCTGGTTTCCGGGGCCGGAGGCCAAGCGACTGTCGTGGAAAGCGGCGTCAGCGGGGCAGCTCGCCCACCTGGCCGGCCGGCGGGGCCTTGATGTCCACCGGCTCACCCCACTTCGTGTAGTCCACCTGAACCTTCACCGGCGTGGTCTTGCCGGTCGACGGGTCGGGGGTCGGCATCTCCACGGTCATCCGGGCCGGCAGGCCCTCGCCGTCGACCCACAGCTCGACCGGGAAGTCCTGCAAGCCGGACTTGATCGCCTCCTGCATCGCCTGCTTGAGCTGCGGGTCCTGCTGGGTGTCCGCGAGCTTCTGGACATCGACCGTGATCTTGTAGTGCGTCGTCTCGACGCCGTTCAGGTCCTCCTTCGCCGAGGACGTGATCGTGCCGGCCTTCTGGAACTGCTCCAGCATCTGGCGCGGGTCGGCGTTCTGGCGCATCTGGTCGGTCAGGCTGCCGAGCGCCTGCGCCATGGGGTTGCTCTGGTCCTTGGAGTCGATCTTGATCCACGGCTTGCCACCGGTCGACAGTCCCGGCGGCAGCTTCATGTACAGCACGCCGTCGAGGAAGACCATCGACATCTTGCCCTGGCCGGTGTCCATGTCCATCGACACCGCCGGGTCGGTGCCGCCGAGCTCGAGGTCGCCCTCACCCTTGACCTCGAAGCCGCCGGCCCCGCCGGTGAACACCATGTGCGCGGAACTCGACTCCGCGGTCTGGTCGCCGACCTGCTTCGCGAGCGCGACCAGGTTGGTCGCGGCCTCGGCCCCACCCTCGGCCTGCCCGCCGCCGCCGTCCACCTCGTCGGCGCACGCGGTCAGCGAGACGGCCAGCGCGAGCGCCGACAACGACGCTGCGATCCTGCGCATCCCTTTGCTCCCCTCGGAAGAACTCGTTGGGACAACGAGACTAGCGTTCACCCGTTCAGGTCGGTCAGTCACCGTACTCGTCGAGCCGTGCGCGTGAGGCCAGAAGCCGACGCAGTGACGCGAGCCGGTCAGACGAGGCACGTCCCTCGGCGGTCACCACGTCGAGCATGCAGTCCGGGTCCTCCGGTGGACCCAGGTGCCCGCATCCGGACGGGCACTCCTCGGCCGGCTCCACGAACTCGTCGAACGCCGCGACGATGTCGTCCGGCTCCACGTGCGCGAGCCCGAACGAGCGGATACCCGGCGTGTCCACCACCCAACCCCCATCGGGCAGCGGCAGCGCGACCGCGGTCGTCGAGGTGTGCCGGCCCTTGCCGACCGCGCTCACGTCCGCGGTGGCGCGCATGGCATCCGGCACCAGCTTGTTGACCAAAGTGGACTTTCCAACGCCGGAATGCCCGACCAGCGCGGAAACCTGGCTGGTGAGCCGCTCGCGCACCTCGTCGGGCTCGCGGTCGCTGCGGGTCACGAGCGTCGGCAGGTCGAGGTCGGTGTAGGCGGCGATCACCTCGTCGGGGCTCGCCAGGTCCGACTTCGTCAGGCACAGCACCGGATGCAGCCCGCCCGCATACGCCGCGACGAGGCAGCGGTCGATGAAACCGGTGCGGGGTGGGGGATCCGCGAGCGAGCAGACGATCAGCAGCTGCTGCGCGTTGGCCACCACGACCCGCTCGTACGGGTCGTTGTCGTCGGCGGTGCGCCGCAGGACGCTGCTCCGGTCGGCCACGCGCACGACCCGGGCCAGCGTGTCCGGCCGGCCGGAGGTGTCGCCGACGAGGTCGACGAGGTCGCCGACGACGATGGGGGTCCGGCCCAGCTCACGGGCCCGCATGGCGATGACCTGGCGGTCCGGCCTGCCGTCCAGCGCACACGTCCAGCGGCCGCGGTCGACGCCGACGACCATGGCCGCGCGGGCGTCGGCGTGCTCGGGGCGGCGCTTGGTGCGCGGCCGGCTGCCCCTACCGGGCCGCACCCGGACGTCGGACTCGTCCAGGCGCGCCCAGTCCGACCGCCGGCGACCGGTCACGACCCGCGGCCCGGTCGCTCGGGTCGCCGCCCACCCGGCTGTGGACAACCGGCCCACGGCGCGCGAAAACCGTCGGTGCCCGCACGTAGGCTCGAACCCGGGGGGCCCCCGGGGCGATTGAATGGACCGTTCAATCGCCCCGCCACGACGTCCGGCACGCCGACCGCGAAGATCGCCGCGGCCTCCTTGCCGGCCAGGCCGTCCAGCCGGGTACGCCAGCCGTCCATCAGCCGGACCCCGCCGGCCCGGCTCTGCTCCGTCCACAGTGGAACGCCGACGGCGAGCGGCGCGTTGATGTCGCGGTAGATGGTCCGCTCGGACACCGAGGGCGCTTCGGCCGGCTTTGTGTGCTTGGTGTGCTTGGCCAGTTCGGTCGGCTTGGCCGGATCGCCCGGCTTGGTCAGTTCGGTCGGCTCGCCCGGCGGCGCCGACTTGGCCAGTTCGGTCGGCTTGGCCGGATCGCCCGGCTCGGTCTGCTTGGTCGGATCGGCCAGATCGGCCGCGGTGGCCCGGCGCTGCCGAGCCGTCCGGACCGGCGCCACGGTGGCCTGGCAGCGCCGTGTCGGTTGTCCACAGGGGCCGCGCACGCGCCCCGGAATGTCGGTCCCACCGTCTAGCGTGGATTCCGGGGGCCGGAGGCCGGCCCAGAGCTCGCGCCCGCCGGCCCGCGTCGCCTGCGCTCCCGTCATCACCGTGTCGCGCCGCCCAGCATCGTCCGCCACATGGCCGGGAAGTCGGGCAGCGTCTTGGCCGTCGTGGCGATGTCATCCACCTTCACACCGGGCACGACGAGGCCGACGATCGCGCCCGCGGTGGCCATCCGGTGGTCGGCGTAGGCGTGCCAGGTGCCGCCGTGCGGGGTGGCCGGGCGGATCGCCAGCCCGTCCTCGGTCTCGCGGGCGTCCCCGCCGAGCCCGTTGATCTCCGCCGCCAGCGCGGCGAGCCGGTCGGTCTCGTGCCCGCGCAGGTGCGCGATGCCGCGCAGCACCGACGGACCGGCCGCGAGCGCGGCGAGCGCCGCCACGGTCGGCGTCAGCTCGCCGACGTCGTGCAGGTCGATGTCCACTCCGGACAGTCGGGCCGGGCCGGTGACGGTCAGCCCGGCCGCGCTCCGCTCGACCTCGCAGCCCATCCGCCGCATGATCTCGCCGATCGCGTCGCCCGGCTGCGTGGTGCGGGCCGGCCAACCCGGCACGGTGACCGTGCCGCCGGTGACCGCGGCCGCGGCCAGGAACGGCGTCGCGTTCGAGAGGTCCGGCTCGACCCGCCAGTCCAGCGCGGCCACCGGCCCGGGCTCGACGCGCCACGTGTTCGGCTCGCCGGGTCCATCGGCGCTGACCGCCACCCCCGCCTCGCGCAGCATCTGGACGGTCATGTCGATGTGCGGCATGGACGGCACGGGCTTGCCGTCGTGGTGCACGGTGAGGCCCTGGTCGTAGCGCGCGCCGGCGAGCAGCAGGCCGGAGACGAACTGGGAGGACGCCGACGCGTCGATGGTCACCGTGCCGCCGGGCAGGCTGCCCTTGCCGTGCAGGGTGAACGGCAGCGTGTCGCCGTCGATCGCGGCGCCGAGCGCGCGCAGCGCGTCCAGCACCGTGCTCATCGGCCGCTCGCGGGCGCGCGGGTCGCCGTCGAAGCGGATCTCGCCGTCGGCGAGCGCGGCGGCCGGCGGCACGAACCGCATGACGGTGCCGGCGAGCCCGCAGTCCACGGTCGCCGGGCCGGACAGGCCCGCGTGCGGCGCGACCGTCACGCCGTCGCCGTCGACGGTCACCGGCACGCCGAGAGCACCCAGCGCGGTGATCATCAGGTCGGTGTCGCGGCTGCGCAGCGCGCCGGTGAGGGTGCCGCCACCCTCGCTCAGCGCGGCCAGCAGCAGCGCCCGGTTGGTGATCGACTTCGAGCCGGGGACCGTCACGGTGGCGCTAACGGCCTCGGTAGCGACGGGTGCCTGCCACAGGTTCATGCGTCGATGATCCCGCATCTCGGGCTCGGCGATGCACACTGTCGGTGCGACGTGCCACGATGCGGCGTGGGAAGGAGTGGTGCAGGTGTGCGGTAGGTATGCCGCGGCGAAGGATCCGGCCACGTTGGCGGCGGAGTTCGACGCGTACGACGCGACCGAGGACCACGCGCCGCCCGCCGACCACAACGTCGCGCCGACGAAGGACGTGGTGGCCGTCGTGCGGCGGCACCCGCGCGACGCGGACGGCAAGGCCGACGAGAGCCGCACCGAGCGCAGTCTTCGGGTGATGCGCTGGGGACTGATCCCGGCCTGGGCCAAGGACCGCTCGATCGGCGCCCGCATGATCAACGCGCGCTCGGAGTCGGCGGCCACGTCGAACGCCTTCAAGACCTCGCTCGCCAAACGGCGCTGCCTGCTGCCGGCTGACGGCTGGTTCGAGTGGAAGCGGGAGGGTGGCCACAAGCAGCCGTTCTTCATGACCCAGCCGGACGGCGCGAGCCTCGCGATGGCCGGGCTGTGGACGGTGTGGCGTGACCCCAAGGAGTCCGACGGCCCGCCGGTCGTCAGCACCGCCGTGCTCACCACCGCCGCGCAGGGCCGGCTTACCGAGATCCACGACCGGATGCCGCTGCTGATGGCCCCCGAGCGCTGGGCGGCCTGGCTCGACCCGGATGCCGAGGACCCCGGTGACCTGCTGACCCCGTCGCTAGAGCTGGTCGAGGCGTTGGAGCTGCGGCCGGTGTCGAGCAAGGTCAACAACGTCCGCAACAACGGACCCGAGCTCATCACCCGCGAGGAGCCGGTCGT
>NZ_JBOHGB010000051.1:0-44137 GCF_050699935.1 Actinophytocola sp. | reverse complement strand
CGGTGGTGCATCCCCTGGGACGAGGAAACCCAGGCCATCTACCGACAGCAAGCCGCCAAACCCACATCGCGCGGCAAGCGAACAACCCCAACAACCGCAGGAGGTGCAGTATGAAACGACCGTCGGGGTCCTGATCGGGCTGCTCATGCTGCGCACGGCCGTGCAGCGCCGCGCCGGGCCGGCTCAGTTCCGGGGACATCGGCGGACCGAACGTAACATCGTCGGCGTCCGGCTGGTGCCCGGGTTCGCACCCCGGATGGCGGCCATCTTCCTGGCAACGATTGGCGTGCTTGCCCTGATGGGAGGTCTGTTCCAGGTCAACCCGAGTTGGAACTACGGGCCGGGCAACGCGGCACACGTATCGGCGGGCTCGGCGCCGCCGTGGTATCTAGGTTGGGTCGACGGTGCGGTGCGGCTGTTCCCGGCGTGGGAGATCCACCTCGGTGAGTACGTGATACCGCCGTCGTTCTGGCCGTCGATGGTGTTCCTACCGTTGAGCTTCCTGGCGCTGGCGCTGTATCCGAGACTCGAACAGCGGTTCACCCGCGACGACGCTCCGCACAATCTGTTGCAGCGGCCGCGCGACGTGCCACGTCGAACCGCGCTCGGCGTGGCGGTGGTGGCCTTCTACGGCTGCCTACAGCTCGCCGCCGCCATCGACGTGCTGGCGTTCCGCTTTGACCTCGCGGCCGAGACGATGCTGTGGACCGCCCGGGTCGGGGTGCTCGTGCTGCCGCCGCTGGCGTTCCTGGCGACCTACCGGCTCTGCCTCGGACTGCGCCTGCAGGACCGCGAGGTTCTCGAGCACGGCATTCCGACCGGGATCATCAAACGGTTGCCGCACGGCGAGTTCGTCGAGGTGCACCGGCCCCTCGGCGGCCCGGTCACATTGGAGTACCGCGGCACCCCGGTGCCGAAGAAGGCGAACAAGGTTGGCGCCGCCGGCCGCCCGGTTGCCGGCTCCCTGCTCCGCCCGGATCCACCCGACTGAGCCAGGCCCGAACCGGCAACTCGTGGGGATCAGGAGAGCATGAGGAGGCAGTCGCCGCCTTCGACTTGTTGGAGGGAGCCATGGCTAGGCCGTGGACGGTGCCGGCCTCTTGGGGCGGCGATGGACGCTTTCCATTTCATCGCCTCGATGGTCGCGACGTGGCTCCGGCTTCGACCTCGCCTTCAGTGACGGCGACGCTCACCACGCCGGCAAAAGGGGGCCGCAATGCCGGTCAATGCCAACTCACCCGGTCATACAAGCCCAGCACGGCCCGGACCTCCGAGCACACACGACGACTCACAAGTACCGAGAGCCCGCATCGATCCACGGCCCAGCACCAGAGCGACCAGCGGCCGCAGCACTCCTATGTCCCGCTCCCAACTCCCGACCGCAGCGTAAGCACCCCGGCTGCGGGAGAGCCACATTTACGCTGGTCACAGCGACACTCGGGGTGCGACCGCCTACCGACACGTCGGTCCAGTTCACGTCGCTGCGCCTTCTCGCAAGGCCCTCGCCTGGTGGCGATGTGGCCACGCCGGTCAGTCGGCCGCGTACCTGGCCGCTGCTGCCTCGATGGCCTCCGCCGTCGAGGAGGCAACAGTCCGCGACGAGTTCCCGGCGCGGTGCCGGGCAGCCGTCGCAGTGCGTCCGTTCTGGGGATTCCCGCGATCGTTGCGAACCTCGACCACCCGAAGCGTCGGCCAGCTACCGCGACCGGGCCGCCGTGAAGCGCGGGTCTAGCGGGCCGGCGGGAGACGCACCTAGGTCGACCAGGACCACAGCGTCTCAGCACTGATCACCGAAGGCTCGAACTCCCCCGGCACTGGTGAAGTGTCAGTATTCGACATCTGCGGGTGCGACGCGAGGTCGCACGTGGTGAGTGAGCTGACTGATGGAGGTTCGTTGATGACGAAGGTTTAGCTCTGGGTCGGTGTTCGTGGACCTGTCCTCAGCCTGACGTGCGTTGCGGGTGACTGCGGGGTGCGGAGCTCAGGTGGTTAAGCCCAAGTGGTGCCTGTTCCATCCGGGTGTCACAGGTGAAGGGGAAGGCTGGACGGGCGAACGTGAGTGAACCCTTGATGATGCCTCGTAATTCGAGACCCCGGGGATGGGATGTGGGACCGGGGTGCAGGGCTGGCCGTTGGGAAGCGGCAGGCGCCGGCTGGGTATTGCAACACAGCCGGGAGGACACCGCAGCCCCGGGTAAAGAGGGCGTCCACCCCAGCCGTATCTCACACGTGCGGAACGCGGTAACCCCGTCGAGGTCCTGCGCTCTTGGTGAGTGTTCGGGTAGGCCGACCGTGAGGAAGGTTCAAACCCTCGGTGGGGACAGGATGACCCAGGAAGCGAATGCCGGTGCGTCGAAAGGCGACAGGAAACCGGGACAGCGTGGCCGATCCCTTCGTCGGCTGTCCTGGATAACTGGCCGGATACCGGGCCGGGTGCCTGGGCTCGAAAAGGGAGCTGACGTGGGTTGGGTGGGCCTGTGACGACAACGATGATCAACGACGCTGGCACCGAAGGACAAGTTGGACACCTCGAAAGTGGTGAACGGACCGGAGGACGAAGTCCTTGACTGGCACGGTATTGACTGGCGCCGGGTTGAGGAGGACGTACGGCGTTTGCGGCATCGTATCTTCACGGCATCGCAGGCGGGAGACCTGGCGAAGGTCAGGAATCTGCAGAAGTTGATGCTCCGTTCCCGCGCGAACACGCTGGTCAGCGTGCGGCGGGTGACGGAGATCAACGCTGGCCGCGAGACGGCGGGCGTTGACGGCAAGGTGGTGCTATTAGCCCAGGCCAAGGCGGAACTCGCTGCCTGGGCGCAGAAGCGCGGGATGTCGTGGACGCCGAAGCCCGTCAAGCGGGTGTACATACCAAAACCAGGCGGCAAACAGCGTCCATTGGGGATTCCGGTGATCGCCGATCGTGTCTTGCAGGCACGGGTGGTCAACGCGTTGGAACCCGAGTGGGAGGCCCGGTTCGAACCCCGTTCCTATGGGTTCCGGCCGGGTCGTAGCTGTCAGGACGCGATCTCAGCCATCTATCTGACGTGCAAGGGGAAGAACCCGGCGCGGCAATGGGTACTGGACGCGGACCTGAAAGCGGCGTTCGACCGCATCGATCACGACCTGTTGCTGGAATCGCTCGGCACGTTCCCCGCACGGGATCACATCGCCGGGTGGCTGACAGCGGGCGTGATCGACAAGGGCTGGTTCTCGCCGACCGAGCGGGGAACCCCGCAGGGTGGTGTGGTCAGCCCCGTGTTGCTGAACGTCGCACTGCACGGCCTGGAAACGGCTGCGGGCGCCCGGTATCGGCGTTACGGCTCGGATGCCGTCAACGCCAAGCCGGGTACTCCTGTGCTGGTGCGATACGCCGATGATCTGGTGGCCCTGTGTCATTCCCGAGAGCAGGCTCTCCAGGTCAAGGCGCGGCTTGCTGACTGGCTGGCGCCCAGGGGTCTTGTGTTCAATGATGACAAGACCCGGGTCGTGCACCTCGGCGAGGGGTTCGACTTTCTTGGATTTAACGTTCGCCGGTATCGTAACGGCAAGCTGCTGATCAAACCGAGCACGGCGGCCGTGAACGGATCAGGCAACGGCTGTCCGCTGAGATGCGGTCCCTTCGCGGGGCGAACTCGGCGGCGGTGATATGCGCCCTTAATCCCGTCATGCGACGTGAGACAATGCCTGGGTTTCGGGGGTGGCGATTCCGAGGCCGGTAATGAGGTGCGCGGCGGGTGGGCCCAGCGGTCCCCAGGGGAACGCGGCGATGGCGCTGCGGATCACACCGGGCGTGCTGTTGGTCCACGTTGCTGCCGAAGTTGCGAATACGAGTTGGTCGGCGCGGAGCCACGCTGCAACCTGACATTTCCTTTGTGGCCTCGTCCGTGTCTTGGTCTTGTCGGTTGCCAGGTGGTCGTTGCTCTTGCATTGTGCGACGGTGAGGGTGTCGTCGATGTAGGTGATCAGGTCCACTTCGACCTGCGGGATGCCGTTGATCGCGAACTCGAGTTCAGACACATCGTGGAAGTTGGCATTGTTGGTACCTTGGGCCGCGAGGTGCGCATTGGGCATGGCGGGAACGTCGCCATGGTCGCGGAGGAGGTGCCGGGCGACTGGGTGCAGGTCGTAGAACCAGACTGGCTCGTCTTCGGGCTTCTTCCATGCCGCGCGGCTCAGGTCGCCCGAGGCGTCGCATCGGGCACAGGTCCACATCTGACCTATTGTCGACGGGCGCGACGGAGCACGCCGGCCCGCAGCACGGCGTCGAGCTGGTCCCGCAGCTGGTCGAGGTCCAAGTCCGGTGCACGGCTGCTGAAGCCGGCGAAGCTGAGCACGCCCTCACCGGCACTGAGCGCGACGCCATCGTGGTTCGGATACGCCTCGCTGGTTGTGGAGCTTGCCGGAAGGAGGTCTCGGAGTGCGGGCAGCAGGGGACCGCTGAATAGGTCCACGAACTGCCGTCGACCGCCCAGCATGCGGGTCAGCAGGTTGGTTCGATGCCGGGCTGGGCTGGGTCGCGTGGCGAATTGGTGTTCCCGCCCTTTCGCCTCAATCCAGGCGGCGAGGCATAGGTCGCGCACGGCGGGTCGGGCGAGCTTGTTGACCTCGGTAATCCGTGGACGACGAAGTCGTACCGATGGGACTGGTAGGAGATCCCGTTGCGGCTGCTGCGGCCCCAGGTCAGCCGAGGCGTCGTCTCAGGGGTGAACACTTCCTGGCCATCCAAACCTTGGCCTCGCACCATCTGGTTGGGCCGCCATCCGAGGTCCACATGCCAGGTCAGCCCGGCGGGCGGCGCCAGGTAGCGAGTGTGCACGATCGGTGTGGGCAATGGCGCGGCCATGCTCCGTGTGCCCGTTTCGTCGCTAAACGTTGGAACAGTGTGGTAGCTGTCAAACTGCTCGCCAATACCAAGGTGAGTCGTCGCCGCTGCGTCCAGGCCAGGTCGGCAGCGGCCACAACCGTGGTGACCTCCCGGCCAGCGTCTGCCATCCAGTTGGTGCCGCCCAGGAGTCGTTCGTGTACCAGCGCGACCTGTTCTACTGGTCGTGATGTGGAGGTCAGCACGAGCGTGCTCGCCTCCCGTCGGTGGCGATAACCCGTGTCAGCCACGGCATGGGTAACCTGCCACGGCGGGTCGTCCTGGTCTGTGCCCAGTATCGAGGGCAGCCACCGTCCGAACCCAAAAGGTCAGCTGCCACAGTCGGGTGAGTGCGAAGTCCTCGGGCTCATCCCCCAGCACCAGAAGGCCGGTGCGCCGACGGGCTGCGCTCGTCACCGGCACTAGGCCGGCCATCGACCGAATGTGCGCGACGGGTGTCGGGTCCAGATGGACCCTCATTCCTTCGGCCTGTGTCCACAGCAGCTCATCCGGCGCGGATCCGCCGGGTACACCGAGCAGCCAGGACATGAGCTGAGCGCGCACCGTATCGCTCATACTCGGCTCGGTCGCGGCCGGATCGGGTGCTTCGACGACACCGGCAGACGACGCGGTCAGGGCTCCCAGCACACCGCCCCAGGTGGGCGGGCACGCCAAGACCGACAGGTCGGCCCCGCTCAGCATCATGTCTGAGCCAGGAAGATGCCCGGCACGGACAGCGCATCGTGGAACGACCGGTCGCCGGGCTGTAGGAAGCGAGCGTCTTCGTCCCAGGATTCGGCGTCGAGCTTGGTGCGATATGGCGAGCAAACCTCGGCGATCAGGTCCTGTGCCGCCATGTCGTCACCGGCCTGCGGCGCGGTCTGATCCTTGGCTTCCTCCAGCACTCGATCCCGCTCTGGACCGGTCAGGAGTTGCCCGTCTGCGCCCTTCACCGGCAACTACCCCGGCCGCAGCTGCTCAACCTCGCCGACCGTCGGTGGACAGACGACCACGTAGTCGGGTCATACGCGCGGCACGCACGCAGCAGTATCGGATCCACTTGCCCATTCCGATGCGGAACAAGCGCGAAGCCGCAGCCACCCCACACCTGCCCGCTCCGGAACAGGAAGCGACGAGCCCAATACGTCCAGTCGCCACCGTTGAACACCACCACGACCCTTGGCGGCCGTGGTGGCGCTTACCCAGCAGCCACAGGCGCGTGGGACGAACAAGGGATCATGGCCCGCGCCGCCGATGTAGCCGGCGAGTTACAGGAGTCGGGCGGCTGGCGAGATGCTCGCCCAGTGGGCCAAGCGTGGCCCTCCGGCGCGAGCGTCACCGTCTCCGCGGCCACGTCGCACCGCGCCGGCGGTTGCACAATCGTGATGGAACTCGCCAGGCGGGACAGCCTGTTGATCTTGCCCGTCTGCCGGGGAGCACCCACGGAGCACCCATCACGCCAAAGTGGACGAACAGGTGGATCATCGAAGATCGTTTACAATTACAAAACCGCAGGTCAGCATATCTGCTGACCTGCGGCTTGGTGGTACGCCGCCAGGGACTCGAACCCCGAACCCGCTGGTTAAGAGCCAGCTGCTCTGCCAGTTGAGCTAGCGGCGCGTGCGGAGGAAGTCTCCAACGCGACGGCGAAACGGTAACACGAGGCGTCCGAGCGCCTGAAACCGGATTGGCTGAACACGCTTGACGGTCCGTGTTCACCCTGTTGCCCACATCGGGCACACTATAGGGAGATCAGCATCAGGCGTCGGAGCGGATCGAGACGGGGTTCACATGGCGGGAAGGGCTGGGGGTGTGTCGCTCGGGCGGGTGGTCGCGGCCGCCGCGCTCGGGTTGGTCGTGCTGGTGATTACCGCGTGCAGTACCAGCACGGCGGCCGAGTCCAAGGACGATTCGGGCAAGAAGGATGACGACCGCACCTCGACCAAGCCCGCGCCGCCGGCGGAGCCGGTGAAGCTGTCGATCTCGCCGAAGAACAAGGCGGCCGAGGTGGCGCCGGGCGACCCGATCACGGTCGCCGCGATCGGCGGCACGCTCACGAAGGTCGTGCTGACCAACGACGCGGGCGAGCGGGTGAAGGGTCGCCTGTCCCCGGACGCCACCACGTGGCAGACCGCCGAGCCGCTCGGCTACGGCCGCCGGTACAGCGCGACGGCGACGGGGGTGAACGGGGACGGCAACCCGAACACGCTGCGCTCCTCGTTCTCGACGATCGAGCCGCCGCTGCGGGCGGACCTGTCGATGAACCCGACGGATGGCCAGACGGTCGGTGTCGGCCAGCCGCTGGCGTTCTACTTCGACGTGGACATCGCGGACAAGGCGGCCGCGGAGCGCGCTATCCAGGTCACGACGACGCCGCACGTGGCGGGCGCGTTCTACTGGTTCAGCGACAGCGAGGTGCACTGGCGGCCGCAGAGTTACTGGCCGGCGGGCACGAAGGTGTCGGTCAAGGCCGCGATCTACGGCAAGAACTTCGGCAACGGTGTGTACGGCAACGACGACCGCGTCGCCAACATCACGATCGGCCGGTCGGTGGTCGCGGTCGCGGACGGCCGCTCGCACAAGATGAAGGTGACCGTCGACGGCAAGATGACGCGCGTGATCCCAATCTCGATGGGGAAGCCGGGCCACGAGACGCCGCACGGCACCTACGTCGTGATGAGCGAGCACACGAACTACACGATGGACTCGAGCACCTACGGCGTTCCGGCGGACGCCCCGGAGGGCTATCGCACGACCGTGGACATCGCGAGCCGCATGTCGAACAGCGGGATCTTCTTCCACTCGGCCCCCTGGTCGGTCGGCGACCAGGGCCACCGCAACGTGAGCCACGGCTGCATCAACATGTCGACGGAGAACGCCACCTGGCTCCAGAGCATCTCGAACAAGGGCGACGTGGTAGCGGTCCGGAAGAGCGGCGGCCCGAAACTGGAGTCCTGGGACGGCCTGGGCGACTGGCAAATCCCCTGGAAAGAATGGCAAAAAGGCGGCGCCAAGTAACCCCGGCCCACACCCCACCGTCCCGAACGCCAACTCGCGCCCCCGGAACGCTGAACTCGCGGGTTCGGAACGCTGAACTCGCGGGTTCGGAACGCTGAACTCGCGGGTTCGGAACGTTGGACTCGCGTGTCCGGAGCGTTGGACTCGCGGGCAAAGGGAAAGCCGAGCGACTCGATAACCCGAACCAACAGACCCAAACCAAGCGAGCGAGCGACCCAGAACCAGATGTGCTGGTGAATGCGAAACGGGACCGCGCTGGGTCGGGAGGAGCTCGCACCGTGGGGGTCTGGGGGCTCGGCCCCCAGGGCGAAGGACGATACCCGCCAGACGGGAAGGTGGCCCCGAAGGACCACCGAACACGCGTCGCCGAGGGTGAGTGACGGGACTTGAACCCGCGACATCCTGGACCACAACCAGGTGCTCTACCAGCTGAGCTACACCCACCATTGCCGCCCGGAGGGCGGCGCGCACCATCCTAACGTGCCGTCTGACCGGGCTGGTACTCGGTTACGGTTCTAGCGGCTGGTCGGCGCCGAGGACGGCGTCGGCGACGGCTTTGGCCTGTTCGCTGGTGGGGCCCGGGGGTGGGACGAACGCCGTGCCGCGGTAGTAGATGAGCTCGCGGATGGACTCGCGGATGTCGGCCAGGGCGCGGTGGGCGAGGCCCTTGTCCGGCTGTGCGTAGTAGATCCGCGGGTACCAGCGGCGGCACAGCTCCTTGATCGACGACACGTCGACCATCCGGTAGTGCAGGTGCGCGTCGAGGGCGGGCATGTCGCGGGCGATGAAGCCGCGGTCGGTCGCGATGGAGTTGCCGCACAGGGGCGCGGTGCGTGCCTCGGGGATGTGCCGCCGCACGTAGTCGAGCACCTGCTTCTCCGCGTCGGCGAGCGTCACGCTGGACGCTCTCACGGCGTCGGTGAGCCCGGACTTGGCGTGCATGTCGCGCACGACGTCGGGCATCGCGTCGAGGGCGGTGTCATCGACGTGGATCACCACGTCGACCCCGTCGTCGAGGATGTTGAGCTCGGAGTCGGTGACGAGGACCGCGGTCTCGATCAAGGCGTCCTTGCCCAGGTCGAGCCCCGTCATCTCGCAGTCGATCCACACCAGATTGTCCGTCACGCGAGGGAGCTTAGCCCGGGTACGCTGGTTTGATCTCGGAACCGGAGGCGAGATGCGATGGGCAAGGACGTCGAGCGGACCGAGTTCACGCGGGCGGACCGGCAGCGGTTCCGCCAGAAGGTCCGCCAGTGCCTGGACGTGTTCGCACAGATGCTGGCCGAGTCCCGCTTCGACACCGATCGCCCGATGTCGGGTCTTGAGGTCGAGCTGAACCTGGTCGACGAGGCTGGCGACCCGGCGATGCGCAACGCCGACGTGCTGGAGGCCATCGCCGACCCGACCTTCCAGACCGAGCTCGGCCGGTTCAACATCGAGATCAACCTGCCGCCGCGCGAGCTGCGCCCGGACGGGCTCGCCGGGTTCGAGGACAACGTGCGGATGAGCCTGAACGAGGCCGAGGGCAAGGCGAACTCGGTCGACTCGCACATCGTGATGATCGGCATCCTGCCAACGCTGCGCCGCGAGCACATGAGCGCGGAGACGCTGTCCGCGAACGACCGCTACCGGCTTCTGGATGAGCAGATCTTCGCGGCCCGCGGGGAGGACCTGGAGATCAACATCTCGGGTGCGGAACGGTTGGTGACCCAGGCGGACACCATCGCGCCGGAAAGCGCGTGCACGAGTGTGCAGTACCACCTGCAGGTGGCGCCGGAGACGTTCGCGCAGTACTGGAACGCGAGCCAGGTGATCGCGAGCGTCCAGGTGGCGCTCGGCGCGAACTCCCCGTACCTGTACGGCAAGCAGCTGTGGGCCGAGAGCCGGATCGTGCTGTTCGAGCAGGCTACGGACACGCGGCCGGACGAGTTGAAGGCGCAGGGCGTGCGGCCGCGGGTGTGGTTCGGCGACCGGTGGATCACGTCGATCTTCGACCTGTTCGAGGAGAACGTGCGCTACTACTCCGCGCTGCTGCCGCTGTGCGACGACGAGAACCCGGCCGAGGTGCTGTCTCGCGGCCGGACGCCGCAGCTGAGCGAGCTGCGGTTGCACAACGGCACGATCTACCGCTGGAACCGGCCGATCTACGACGTGGTCGACGGGCGGCCGCACCTGCGGGTGGAGAACCGGGTGCTGCCGGCGGGCCCGACGGTCGTGGACGTCATGGCGAACGCGGCGCTGTACTTCGGCCTGGTCCGCGCGCTCACCGACCAGGAGCGTCCACTGTGGAGTCAGATGAGCTTCTCGGCGGCCGAGGAGAACTTCCACGCGGCGGCGCGCGAGGGCATCGGCGCGCGGGTGTACTGGCCGGGGATCGGCGAGGTGCCGGTGACCGAGCTGGTGCTGCGCCGGCTGCTACCGCTCGCGCACGACGGGCTGGACTCCTGGGGCGTGGCGTCGGCGGACCGGGACCGGCTGCTCGGCGTGATCGAGCAGCGTTGCATCAGCGGGCGGAACGGGGCGACCTGGCAGGTGGACACGGTCCACTCGCTGGAGCAGACGACGTCGGTGAACCGCGAGCAGGCACTGCGCGAGATGACCCGGCGCTACGCCACCCACATGCACACGAACGAGCCGGTGCACACCTGGCCGGGGGTCTGAGCGTGCCTCACGCACCGTCCTCCCTCGAGGCGTCGACAACGGCGTCGCGGAGGGCCGCCCGGAGCCGGCCGACGTCCAGGGGCGCCAGCACCGCGGTCTCGCCCGGCGGCGCCACCAGCACGACCCGGCCCTGCCGGACGAACACGGTGATGTCGCGACGCCGGCCGGCGACATCGCGACACATGATGGACCATTCTCTGTGGTTGCCCACTTTTCATTCCTCCGGCCGTTGCGGCGGTCTCGCTCGCTGGCGATGCTCATCAGAATGACGCCCGCACGCCGCGAGCGTGACGTTGTTTTCTCCGAATTCTCGAAGGGCTTGATCTCCTATGGGCGATCCTCGTCGCATCGTGATCGTCGGCTCCGGGTTGGCCGGCGCCACAGCCGCGGGCACGTTGCGGGACAAGGGGTACTCCGGACAGGTGCTGCTGCTGGGCCAGGAGCAGCATCGGCCGTACGAGCTGCCCGCCTTGTCCAAGGGCATCCTGCTCGGTGACACCAACGAGCCGGACTGGGTGCACGACGAGGCCACCTACGCCGACCAGGACATCGAGCTGCGTCTGTCCACGGTGATCAGCGAGCTGCGGCCGGACACGCGCGAGGTCGTGGAGGCGGACGGCACGACGCATCCGTTCGACCGGTTGCTGCTCGCCACCGGCTCCCAGCCGCGGCGGCCCGTCATGACGGGCGTGCACCTCGACGGTGTGCACCTGTTGCGCACCCTGGACGACGCGCGCACGCTTCGGGCGGAGCTGCTCGCGGGGCGCCGGGTGGTGATCGTCGGCGCCGGGTGGATCGGCTGCGAGGTCGCGGCGGCGGCGCGCCGCAACGGCTGCGAGGTGACGGTCGTGGAGCCGCTGCCGCTGCCGCTGTACCGGTTGCTGGGCGACACGATCGCGGCGGTGTTCCGTGACGTGCACGCCGAGGAGGGCGTGACCTGGAAGCTGGGGGTCGGCGTCTTCGGCTTCACCGGGGACGGCCGGGTGTCCGGCGTCAGCCTCGACGACGGCAGCGAGCTGCCGGCGGACGTCACGGTGGTCGCGGTCGGCGCGGCGCCGCGGGTCGAGCTGGCGCACTCGGCGGGCCTCGAGCTCGCCGGCGCCGTCACGAGCGGAGGGGTCGATGTCAACGCGTGCCTGCGTACGACGGCGCCCGACGTGTACGCGGCCGGTGACATCGCGGCGCACTTCCACCCGCGCTACGGCCGGCGGGTGCGGGTGGAGCACTGGGCGAACGCGAAGGACCAGGGCGCGCACGTGGCCGGCAACCTCGTCGGCGGGGCCGAGCCGTACACGGCGAGCCCGTACTTCTTCTCCGACCAGTACGACCTCGGTCTGGAGTTCCGCGGCATCGCCGACCCACTCGCCGACGACTTGGTGGTGCGCGGCGACCTGGCGGCTCGCGAGTTCACCGCGTTCTGGGTGCGCGGCGACGAGGTGCAGGCGACCCTGAACGTGAACATGTGGGACGACGGTGACGTACTGTCCGCCCTGGTGGAAGGTGATACGAGAGTGGACAGAACGAAGCTCGCGGATGGAGATCTCGCGAGCCTGTTGGGGTAGCCCCGGGGAGGGCGCATGGCGGGTCCGGGCGGGTCGATCGACTCGGTGCTGGTCCACGCCGCGCGCCTGACGGCAGAGGGCAGGCCGGAGTCGGCGATCGCCGTGCTGCGGCCCGTGATCGAGCGGTATCCGGACAGTTCCGCCGCGTGGTGCCGGCTGGCCGCGGCGCACCTGGACGCGGGCGCGCCGGCCGAGTCGCTGGCCGCCGCGAAGCGGGCGATGACGCTCGGCGAGCGGTCCTGGGCGCACCGGCTCGCGAGCCTCGCCCTACTCGAGCTCGGCCGGTACGCCGAGGCCGTGGTCTCCGCGCGCGAGGCGGTGCGGCGGGACGCGGCCGACTGGCGGTGCCACGTGGCGCTGGCCGAGGCGCTGGTCCACGACACGCCGGCGGAGGCGGTGCGGGTCGCCCGGGAGGCCGTCGCGCTCGAGCCGGACGAGGCCCGCGCACACGAGGTCCTCGGCGACTCGACGGTGGCGACGCACGACTGGCTCGCGGCGGAGCGCGCGTACCGGGCGGCGCTGCGACTGGACCCGGGCAACGACGTGGTCGCCGCGAAGATCAGCCGCCTGGCGCGGCGCCCGCCGGAGCGGCCCGCGCCCCGCCGGCGTCCTGTTCGGCCGGCCGCGCCGCCGTCGGCCGGCGAGGCTGGGGTTGGTTGGTCGCGCGTCGGGCGGGGGTTGTTCGGGCGGAAGCGGTCTGGTGGGGCGCGGTTTGGTAGAGCGTGGTTCGGCCGGGTGCTGTTCGGTCGGGGGCAGCGGTTCGGCCGAGCTCAGCGGGTCGCGCTGTACCTGGCCGTGCGCCGTGCGGCGGCGTGGGAGGCGGCCGGCACCCTGGTGTTGCTGATCGCCGGGCTGCCGTCGCCGAGCGGGCTGCTGGCGTGGGTTGGGCTGGGGGTCGTGGTTTTCGTCGTGGCGCTCGCCGTGCATGGGTGGCTGGGGCTGCCGGAGGGCGCGCGGGTGGCGCCGCGCACGCTGTCCACACGGGAGCCGCGGGCGGCGGTCGGCGCGGTGCTGCTGGGCGTGTCGGTGGTGGTGCTGCTCGGATGGACCGTTCTGCTGGCGCTGGGTGCCGGGGTGTGGCCGATTCTGTTGGCAGCACTGGTGTTCGCGGCAGCCGCGGTGGCCGCCTGCTCGCTGGGTCTGCGGCGGATCTGGGCAGCCGACCGCTGAGGCACGCCGCGGGCATCGGTCGGAGGACTCCCGGGGCTGACAGCGGTGCCCGACCCGCGAGAGACTCCCCGGCATGACGAGCTTCGGCAGCTACCAGAACGAGATCTACCTTCAAGGACTCGGCGACCAGGTGCCGATGTTCACCACCGACGGCACGCGGCTGGAGGACGCCGCGCGGGAGCGGCTGGATCCGGGGCCGTTCGGGTACGTGGCCGGCGGGGCGGGCTCCGGCGCGACGATGCGGGCGAACCGGGAGGCGTTCGACCGGTGGCGGATCGTGCCGCGGATGTTGTCCGACGCCACCAAGCGTGACCTCGCTACCACCGTGCTGGGCACCAGCATGCCGGCGCCCGTGCTGCTCGCGCCGATCGGGGTGCAGTCGATCGTCCATCCGGACGGTGAGTTGGCCACCGCGCGGGCGGCGGCGGAGCTGGGCGTGCCGATGATCCTCTCGACGGCCTCGTCCCACTCGATCGAGGACGTCGCCGCGGCCAACAAAGGGTCCAATGGGGACGGTCCGCGGTGGTACCAGCTGTACTGGCCCAACGACAACGACGTGACGATCAGCATCCTGTCGCGCGCGAAGGCGGCCGGCTTCACGACCCTGGTGCTGACGCTGGACACCTGGACGCTGGCCTGGCGCACGATGGACCTCGACCAGGCCTACCTGCCCTTCATCCGCGGCATCGGCACGGCGATCCCCTTCTCCGACCCGGCCTTCCGCGCCGGCCTGGAGAAGTCCCCCGAGGAGGACCAGACCGCGGCGATCCTGCGGTGGATCCCCACGTTCACCGGCACCGACAAGCGGTGGGACCAGCTGCCGTTCCTCCGCGAGCACTGGGACGGCCCGATCGTCCTCAAGGGCATCCAGCACGTCGACGACGCCCGCCGCGCCCGCGACGCCGGGATGGACGGCATCGTCGTGTCCAACCACGGCGGCCGCCAGGTCGACGGCGCGGTCGCGTCGCTGGACGTGCTGCCGGAGATCGCCGCGGCGGTCGGGGACGAGCTCGCCGTGCTGTTCGACTCCGGGATCCGGACCGGCGCGGACGTGGTGAAGGCGCTGGCGCTCGGCGCGCGGGCCGTCCTGGTCGGGCGGCCGTTCGTCTACGGGCTCGCGCTCGGCGGCCAGGACGGGGTTCGGCACGCGGTCCGGTCGCTGCTCGCCGACCTCGACCTGACGCTGGGGTTGTCGGGGCACCGGTCGCCCGCGGAGCTGACCACGAGCTCGCTGCGGCGCGGCTGACTGAGGTCTCCTCGCGCGGTCGCTTACTTCGCGTCGGCGTAGCAGTCGACTGTCGCCGCCTGTAAGGGAAAGCGCACCGGGGTGTCGCCGAAGACGAGCCGGCTCGCCTCCGCCGCCGACGCGGTCACCTCGGCCGCCACCCGGTCCGCCGTCGCCGCCGGGCAGTGGACCAGGACCTCGTCGTGCTGGAAGAAGACCAGCTGTGCGTCCGTGTTCGCCAGCCTGCGGCGCAGCGTGGCCAGCACGGTCAGGGCCCAGTCCGACGCGCTCGCCTGCACCACGAAGTTCCGCGTGAACCGGCCCCAGTTGCGCGCAGCCTCCCGCGAGCGACGTTCGGTGGCGGGGTCGGCCGAGCCCGCCAGCGCGCGCCACGCCTCGCTCGGCGGTGGGCTCGTTCGACCCAGGCGCGAGCGCACCATCCGGCCCTCCTCGCCGGCCCGCGCCGCCTGCTCCACGTAGTCCACCGCCAGCGGGAAACGCTTGCGCAGCCGTGCCAGCAGCGGTCCGGCGCCACCCGCGGTGCCGCCGTACATCGCCGACAGCATCGCGCGCTTCGCGTGGTCGCGGTTGCCCTCGAACGCCTCCGCGGCCAGCGTCGTGTAGAGGTCCGTCGCCGCCGAGACCTCCGCGAACGCCCGGTCGCCGGACAGGGCGCCCAGCACCCGCGGCTCCAGCTGCGCCGCGTCGGCCACTACGAGCCGCCAGCCCGGGTCCGCACGCACGGCCGTGCGCAGGGCTCGCGGCAGCTGCAGCGCGGCCCCGCCCCGCGTCGCCCAGCGGCCGGACACGACCCCGCCGACCACGTACTCCGGGCGGAACCGGCCACCGTGCACCCACGTGTCCAGCCACGACCAGCCGTTCGCCACCCAGAGCCGCTGCAGCTCCTTGTACCGCAGCAGCGGCTCCACCGCCGGGTGCTCGACCTCCCGCAGCACGTGCGCGCGGCTGGACGGCACGTCGATGCCCGCCCGGGCGAACGCGCGCACCACGCTCGCCGGGTTGTCCGGGTTGACCTGCCGCGACTCCGGCGCACCGACGAGCCCGAACGCCGCCGTGATCTCCTCCGCCAGCCCCGCGAGCACGCGCGGGCGCGCACCGGGGGAGGGCCGCGGACCGAGCAGTGACGTGAGCAGCTCGACGTGCACGTCCGCCCGCCACGGCAGGCCGTGGTGGCGCATCTCCGCGGCCGCCAGCGCACCGGCGGACTCCGCCGCGACCAGCAGCCGTAATCGGTCGGGCTGGGGCACGAGCGCGATGCGCCGCTGCTGGTCGGCGTACACCGCGACCGCCGCGTCCAGCGGATCCGCGCCGGCCGGGAGCGGCTCGCGGTCGGCCTCGAACAGGGCCGGCTGCTCGGTGCGGGACGCCGGCGGCGGATCGTCGGGCTCGGGCAGGCCGTGCAGCCGGGCCCAGGCGGCAGCCAGGTTCCGCGGGCGCCCTGGCAGGCCGGCGAACGCGAGCAGGATGCCCTCGGTCAGGTACAGGTCATGGCAGCGGGACAGCCGAACGCCGGCCTCGAGCAGGTCGGGGTACAGCGCGTCGGCCGCCGGCAGCACCCACCGCGGCGCGTGCGCCGCCTCGGTGGCCGCCATCCACGCCGCCAGGTCGTCGACCTTCTCGGGCGCACCTACCGCACCCGCCGCACCCGGCGCGCCAGCCGCGTCGGGCAGGCCGGGCGGATCAGGCAGGACGGACGGGCCGGGACCGTCCGGGAGGACCCGCACCCGGCCGGCACCATCGGCCTCCGGCACCACCACGACCTGCATGTCCGGCATTCTGCGCCACCCCACCGACAATTCCGCGGTGGACCGTTAGTTAACCAGCGAGTAGGTTCTGGGAGAGCCCGCGCGACGAGGAGGTCCCGCTTGCTGTCGAAGGCATTTGACCGGACCTGGGAAGCCGCCGCGCAGGTGCCGACCATGGTGCGCGGCCTCCACGTGATCCGCCGGTCCGGCCTGGTCCCGCTCGGCCGCCCGGACCGCGCCCTGCGCGCGCTGATCATGTTGCGGCGGCTCGGTCCCATCGCGGGCGCGGCCAACGTCGCGGCCCGCCGCGACCAGCGGGCCGTGGGCCTCGTCGACGAGCTCGGCCCGCTGACCTACCACCAGCTCGACACCCGCTCCAACGCGCTCGCCCGGGCCTTCGCCGACCGCGGCCTCACCAAGGACTCGGTGATCGGCCTGCTCGCCCGCGACCACCGCGGCGCGGTCGACACCATGGTCGCCTCCGGCAAGCTCGGCGCGCGGCTGCTGCTGCTCAACACCGGCTTCGCCAAGCCGCAGCTGGTCGACGTGGCTCGCCGGGAGAAGATCTCCGCGATCGTCCACGACGAGGAGTTCACCGAGCTCGTCGACGCCCTCGGCGAGGACCTGCCCCGCTTCCTCGCGTGGGTCGAGCCGGGCACCGACCCGCGCCACCCGACGGTCGACGAGCTGATCACCGGCACCGACGACCGCCCCGTCCCCACGCCGCCCGAGCCCGGCGGCATGGTCCTGCTGACCAGCGGCACGACCGGCACGCCGAAGGGCGCACCGCGCACCGTCAAGTCTCCGCTCGCCGCGGCCCAGTTCCTCGACCGCGTCCCGCTACGGGTGGGCGAGTGCACCGTGCTCGCCGCGCCGCTGTTCCACGGCACCGGCCTGTCCCAGTTCCTGCTGTCCTTCGCGCTCGGCTCGACGGTCGTGCTGTGCCGCAGGTTCGACCCGGAGGAGACGCTGCGCGCCGTGCGGGACAACCGGGCCACCGCGCTCGTTCTCGTGCCGACCATGCTGCGGCGCATCGTCGACCTCGGGCCGGAGGTGCTGAGCAAGTACGACACCTCGTCGCTGCGGATCGTCTTCTGTGCCGGCGCCGCGCTGCCGCCCGAGCTCGGCAACCGGGCCACCGAGGCGTTCGGCGAGGTCGTGCACAACCTGTACGGCTCGACCGAGGTCGCGGTCGCCACGGTGGCCACCCCGCAGGACTGGCGCGAGGCCCCGGGCACGGTCGGCCGCGCGCCGGTCGGCTGCCGGGTCGCGCTCTACGACGACGAGGGCCGCCGGGTGAGGGAGCCGAACACGGTCGGGCGGGTCTTCGTCGGCAGCATCCTCAGCTTCGAGGGCTACACCGACGGCCGCCACAGGGACGTCATCGACGGCCTGCTCGCCAGCGGCGACGTCGGCCACTTCGACGCCGACGGGCGGCTGTTCATCGACGGCCGGGACGACGACATGATCGTCTCCGGCGGGGAGAACGTGTTCCCCGGCGAGGTCGAGAACGTCCTGCTCGAGCACGACGGCGTGGCCGAGGTCTCGGTGACCGGCGTGTCGGACGACGAGTTCGGCCAGCGGCTCAAGGCCTACGTGGTGCCCCGGCCCGGCGCGACCCTCGACGCCGTCGAGGTCCGCTCGTACGTGCGGGCGAATCTGGCCCGGTACAAGGTGCCGCGGGACGTCGTCTTCCTTGACGAGCTGCCCCGGAACGCCACCGGCAAGATCCTCAAGGATCGGCTCGCCAAGCTCGGCTGACGTGCATTATCACACGAATTCCGTGAATGCAAGGCCCCATAGTTGGGGATTCGGTCGAAATGGGCCTGGAACTCGAATTGCGGCGAATCGAATCTGTATTCGCGATTTTTGGTGTTCTGGAGAGCGCAGTATTCTTGAGGTAAATTGCCGGGTCGCTGTCACCAACTGAATCCTGAGCGTCATAACCCCAGCGTGCGCCGCAAGTTACCGATCGGTCTACTGGCCGGTAGCAAATTGTCAATTGCCGCGACGAGCATTGTGTGAGCGCATTCACCGTACAGCCGGATACAGCAGTCAGATTGGTCTGTTCGGTCTAGTAGTGGCAACTGGCAAGCATTGCTAAATGTTTGTCCGCAGGAGTTGCATATCAATAGGACAACGATGCGTGGATTCATTCACGGGGCGCAGCAAATGCGACGCCATTGTCCACATTGGTCGGGGACAGGAAGGGTCAACTAGACATGACGCGCATGAGTCGGGGCCGGCTGTTGGCCGGCGTGGGTTTCGTGGCAGCGGCAGCGGCTGTCGCCGCGGTCGTCGCGATGCCCGCACAGGCGCAGGAAGGCCAGATCCGTCTGGCCGACACCGCGAACGCGGTGGACGGCCGCTACATCGTGGTCCTGAAGAACAACTTCACGGCCTCCGGGATCAGCACGACCGCCGACACCCTCGGTGCCGAGTACGGCGCCCAGGTCGGCTACAAGTACACGTCCGCGCTGCACGGCTTCTCGATGACCGCCACCGAGGCGCAGGCCAAGCAGCTGGCGGCGGACAGCAACGTCGCCTACGTCCAGCAGAGCCAGAAGTACACGGTCTCGGACACGCAGCCCAACCCGCCGTCGTGGGGCATCGACCGGCTCGACCAGCGGGACCTGCCGCTGGACAGCTCGTACACCTATGGCCCCTTGGCTGACAACGTCACCGCGTTCGTGATCGACACCGGTGTCATGGTCGAGCACCCCACCTTCGAGGGCCGGGCCACCGGTGGCTTCGACGCCATCGACGGTGACAACGACCCGGATGACGGGCACGGGCACGGCACGCACGTCGCCGGCACCATCGGCGGCGCGGAGTACGGCGTGGCCAAGGGCGTCAACATCGTCGGTGTGCGCGTGCTAGACGACAGCGGCAGCGGCACCACCGAGCAGGTCGTCGCCGGCATCGACTGGGTGAGCCAGAACCACACCGGCCCGTCCGTGGCGAACATGAGCCTCGGCGGCGGGGCCGACGAGGCGCTCGACACCGCCGTGCGCAACTCGATCACGTCCGGCGTGACCTACGCGATCGCGGCCGGCAACTCCTCGTCCGACGCCTCCGGCTTCTCGCCGGCCCGCGTCACCGAGGCGATCACCGTGGCGGCGTCGGACATCAACGACGCCCAGGCCGAGTTCTCCAACTTCGGCTCGGTCGTCGACCTGTATGCCCCGGGCGTGGACATCACCTCGTCCTGGAACGACGGTGCCACCAACACGATCAGCGGCACCTCGATGGCGACCCCGCACGTGGCCGGCGCCGCGGCGCTGTTCCTGTCGGCCAACCCGGAGGCGACTCCGGACCTGGTCGCCGAGGGCCTGTCCGGCGCGGCGACTCCCGACAAGATCACCAACGCCGACCCGAGCACGCCCAACCTGCTGCTTTACACGGGCGAGTGAGCTAGGCACGTGAGCTAGGTCAAACAATGCCGCCCCCGGGACGAGTCCCGGGGGCGGCATCTTGCGCCTATGGTCTTCAGACGTGGACTTCTCGCACTCGGCCCGCGCGGCCGACTACCTGCGACGCGTCGGTGACTTCGTGCGCACGGAGATCGAACCCGTCGAGGCCGACTACCACCGCACGCTCCGGGTGGCGCGCGACCCGTGGGTCGTGTTGCCCGTCGTCGAGGAGCTCAAGGCCAAGGCCCGCGCGCAGGGCTTATGGAACCTCTTCCTCCCCGACACCGAGCACGGCGGCGCGGGGTTGTCCAACGCCGAGTACGCGCCGCTCGCCGAGCAGATGGGCCGCTCCGCGCTCGCGCCCGAGATCTTCAACTGCAACGCGCCCGACACCGGCAACGCCGAGGTGCTGGTCAAGTACGGCAGCCCCGAGCAGCAGCAACGCTGGCTCGCCCCGCTGCTGCGCGGCGAGATCCGCTCCGCGTTCTGCATGACCGAGCCGGGGGTCGCCTCCTCCGACGCGACCAACATGGCCGCCACCGCGGTCGTCGATGGCGACGAGGTCGTCCTCAACGGACGGAAGTGGTGGAGCTCCGGGGTGGGCCACCCCAACTGCGGCTTCGTGATCTTCATGGGCCTGACCGACCCGGACGCGCCGCGTCACCAGCGGCACTCGATGGTCCTGGTGCCCATCGACGCCGACGGCGTGAAGATCGAGCGGATGCTGTCGGTGTTCGGTGGCCAGGACGAGCCGTACGGGCACGGCGAGGTCACCTTCACCGACGTCCGGCTGCCGCTGTCCGCGGTGATCGCCGGACCCGGCCGCGGGTTCGAGATCGCGCAGGGCCGGCTCGGGCCCGGTCGCATCCACCACTGCATGCGGTTGATCGGGCTGGCCGAGCGGGCCCTGGAGCTCGCCTGCGCCCGGGCCACCAGCCGGGTCGCCTTCGGCAAGCCGCTCGCGAACCTCGGCGGCAACCGGGAGCGGATCGCGCGGGCGCGGATCGCGATCAACCAGGCCCGGCTGCTCGTGCTGCACACCGCGTGGCTGCTCGACACCGAGGGTCTGGCCGGTGCGCGCAGCGAGGTGTCGCAGATCAAGGTGGCCGTGCCGAACACCGCGCTGGAGGTCATCGATATGGCCATCCAGCTGCACGGCGCCGCCGGGGTGTCCGACGACTTCCCGCTCGCGGCCGCGTACGCGGCCGCGCGGGCGCTGCGGCTCGCGGACGGCCCGGACGAGGTGCACCTGAACCTCGTGGCTCGGTACGAGCTGGCGCCCTACGTCGAGGAGCCTCGGTGAGCGGAGCTTGCGGAGCGAACCATCAAACACAGGGCGACCGCGAGCGGCGACACCGAGCCTGCGAGGGGTCGTCGTGAGGGTTCTCGTCACCGGGGCGGGATCCGGGCTCGGCCGCGCCATCGCCACGCGGTTCGCCGGTACCGGGGCACGCGTCCTCGTGTCCGATGTGGACCTCGCGGCGGCCGAGACGGTCGCGAAGGAGCTCGGGCAGAACGCGATCGAGCTGGACGTCACCACCGACGCCGGCTGGCGGGCCGCGCTGGAGCGCTGCCAGGAGGACTGGGGCGGGCTGGACGTGCTCGTCAACAACGCCGGCGTCGGTGCGGGCGGGCGGTTCGAGCGGATCCCGCTCGAGGACTGGGACTGGATCTGGGAGATCAACCTCAAGGGCGTCGTGCGCGGCTGCCGGACGTTCGTGCCCCTGTTCAAGGACCAGCACGCCGGCCACATCGTGAACATCTCCTCGCTCGCCGGGATCATGAACCTGCCCGCGATGAGCTCCTACAACGTCACGAAGGCCGGCGTGATCGCGCTGTCGGAGACGCTGCGCCACGAGCTCGAGCCCTACGGCGTGCACACCACGGTGGTCTGCCCGGCGTACTTCCGGACGAACCTGGGGGAGCGGCTGCGCAGCCCCGACGCGGGCCTCGCGGTGCTCATGGAGAAGCTGATGGCCTCGTCGAAGGTGACGGCCGACGACGTGGCCGGCCAGGTCGTGGATGCGGTGGCGCGCAAGCGTTTCCTGGTGCTGACTCATCCCGACGGGCGCCGCTCGGCGCGGCTCAAGCGGCTGCTGCCGCGGCTGGTCGACGGGCAGGTGCGCACCTACTGGTCGCGGCTTCGGTCCAGTTTGGAACGGGAGGGCTCATGACGACGCTGGCGGACCAGCCGGGCGAGGTGCGCGACGAGGACGCGTTCGACACCGCCGCGGTGACGGCGTGGCTGGAGTCCCATGTGGACGGTCTGGGTGAGCTGCGCGAGGTGCGGCAGTACCCCGGCGGTGCCTCGAACCTGACCTACCTGCTGCGCTACGCCGGGCGCGAGCTGATCCTGCGCCGCCCGCCCGCCGGCCAGAAGGCCAGGTCCGCGCACGACATGCGGCGCGAGTACCGGGTGCAGAGCAGGCTGCGCCCGGTCTACCCGTACGTGCCGAACGTGCTGGCGCTGTGCACGGACCCGGCCGTGCTCGGCTCGGACTTCTACGTGATGGAGCGCATCGACGGCATCATTCTGCGCGGTGACCTGCCGGAGGGGATGACGCTGTCCCCCGCCGCCGCCCGCGATCTCGCGTTCCGGACCTTCGACCGGCTGATCGAGCTGCACGAGGTCGACGCCGAGGCCGCCGGGCTCGGCGACCTCGGCAAGGGCGCGGGCTACGTCGAGCGGCAGGTGCGCGGCTGGTCGGACCGCTACCGCAAGGCCCGCACGCCGGACGTGCCGGAGGCCGAGAAGGTGATGGCCTGGCTCGCCGCGAACCAGCCGGACGACGTCCGGATCTGCGTGATACACAACGACTTCCGGTTCGACAACGTGGTGCTCTCCGACGCGCTCGAGGTGGTCGGCGTGCTCGACTGGGAGATGGCCACGCTCGGCGACCCGCTGATGGACCTCGCGGGCAGCCTCGCGTACTGGACGCAGGCGGACGACGACGAGCTGGCGCTGGCGATGCGCAAGCAGCCGAGCCACCTGCCGGGCATGCCGACCAGGCAGGAGCTCCTCGACCACTACCGCGCGCGGACCGGGCTGTCCGCGCGGAACTGGACGTTCTACGAGGTGTTCGGCGCGTTCCGGCTCGCGGTGATCATGCAGCAGATCTACTACCGGTTCCACGCCGGCCAGACGCACAACCCCGCGTTCGGGCAGCTCAACCGTTTCGTCGAGTACCTCCTAGCGCGCTGCGACGCGGCAATCGCCTGACGGCGACGAGGTCTCGTATCGACCAACGTAACCTCAGGGGACCGTGACGGCACCCAGCCACAATCAACCGGACATCCGCAACGTTTGGCTGGGACGCAACCAACACTTCGAATTCCGGGGAGGCGGGATGGGTGCGGTCTACCTGTTGCGGCACGGGCAGGCGTCGTTCGGCACCGCCGACTACGACGTGCTGTCGCCGGCCGGGGCGTTGCAGTCCAAAGTGCTCGGTGACGAGCTGTGCCGCCGCGAGGTGCCGGTGCACGCCGTCTGGTCCGGCACGCTGCGCCGCCAGCTCGCGACCGCGGCGGCGTGCCTGCCGGCGGCCGGGATCGACCTCGACGTGCGGCAGGACCCGCGGTGGAACGAGTACGACCACGTCAACCTCGTCCCCGAGGGCCAGGCGGCGGACCCGTCGGACCTGGCCGCGTCGGCCCGGCGGTTCCAGGAGCAGCTGGACGACGCGCTGCGGGTGTGGATCGGCGGCGGCTCGCCGGCCGGCGGGTCGGGCACGTGGGCGGAGTTCTCCGGCGGCGCGCTCGCCGCGCTCGACGCGGTGTTCGACGACCTGCCCGGCGGCGGCAGCGCGCTCGTGTTCACGTCGGCGGGGGTGATCGGGGCGGTGTGCGCGCGGCTGCTGAACCTGCCGCTGGACGGCTACCTCGCGCTCAACCGGACGATGGTGAACGCGGGCATCACGAAGCTGGTCCGCGGCCGGTCCGGGACGAGCCTGCTGACGTACAACGAGCACGCCCATTTCGAGGGCGAACACCGCGAACTGCTCAGCTACCGGTAGTGACGTGGGTATCGTTCGGCCGGTGCAGGACCTGCGGACCGAGGATCCGGCGAAGATCGGTGAGTACACGGTGCTCGGCCGGCTCGGCAACGGCGCCATGGGCATGGTGTACCTGGCCCGCTCGCCCGGGGGCAGACCGGTCGCGGTGAAGGTGGTCCGGCCCGAGCTCGCCGACGACCCGGGGTTCCGGGACCGGTTCCGCCAGGAGGTCGCCTCCGTGCGGGCGGTCGGCGGCTTCTGGACGGCGGCGGTCGTGGACGCCGACCCCGACGGGCTGTGGCTGGCCACCGAGTACGTGCCCGGGCCGACGCTGCTCACCGCGGTCTCCTCGCACGGGCCGCTGCCGCTGCCGGCGCTGCGGCGGCTAGTCGCGGGTCTGGCGGAGGCACTGCGGGCGATCCACGGCGCGGGCCTCGTGCACCGGGACCTCAAGCCGGGCAACGTGCTGCTCGCCGCGGACGGTCCCCGGGTCATCGACTTCGGCATCGCGAAGGCGCTGGAGAGCGTGGGCCTGACGGCGACCGGCATGTTCGTCGGCACGCCGGGGTTCCTCTCGCCGGAGCAGATCGAGGGGCGCGACGCCACGCCGGCGAGCGACCTGTTCGCGCTCGGCGCGGTGCTGGTCTACGCCGCGACCGGCGAGGGCCCGTTCGGCTCGGGCGACGCGGCCGCGCTGATGTACCGGGCGGTGCACGCCACCCCGGACCTCGACCGCGTGCCGGCCGAGCTGCGCCCGCTGGCCGCGCGCTGCCTGTCCCGCACGCCGGCGGACCGGCCGACACCGGCGGAGCTGCTGGCCGAGGTCGGCATGCCGGACGCCGCGGAGTGGCTCCCGGAACGCGTGCGCGCGATGGTGACCGAGCAGGAGACGGAGCTGGGCCGGCCCACGCCGCGACCGCCGACGAAGCCCTACACGAAGGTGGGTTCGCCACCGCTGCCGTTCGGCGGTCACCGCCACGACGGCCACTACGGCCGGTCGCCGGGCACCCCGGCGCCGGACCAGGCCCCACCGGTGACTGGGCCACCGCCGGACCAGGCCCCACCGGTGACTGGGCCACCGCCGGACCAGGCCCCACCGGTGACCCCGCCCGTTCCCCAGCCCGGAGTCCAGCCGGTGGCCCAGCCGCGCAGTGGCCCGGTGGCGGCGGCGCCGTCAGGTCCGCCGACCGGTGGGCCACCCGCCGCGGGGAGCCGGGCGGTGTTCCGGGTCTCCCGGGTGTCCGCGCTGGTCCTGGGCACACTCGCCACGGTCGGCGCGATCGTGTGCCTGTTGATTTACCGGCATGCCGAGGTCGTGAAGGACGACGGCACCGCGTTGCTGTCCTTCGCCGGCGTCGTGCTGCTCGTCGTGTCGGCGGTGCGGATGTGGTGGATCCTGCTTCGCCCGCGGCGGTGGATCGAGGTGTCCGGCGACGGGCTCACGGTCGGCCGCGGCACCCGGTCCCGGCTGGTGCCGTGGGGCCAGCTCGCCCGCGTGCGCGTGGTCGAGCACGGCCGCCGGCCGTGGCTGGTCGTGTGGCCGCACGACACGTCCCAAGTGGACCTCGGGCCGGAGTACGCGGGCGGGTTCCGGGTCTTCCCGGTCGGCCACGAGCGGCGCCGGGTGAGCCGGCTGCGCGAGACGCGGGAGCTGCGGGCGGCCCTCGGCTGGTACGGCCGGGCCGCCTACGACCCGAGTCCGTGAGCTTGCTGGCCGGCGAACCGTGAGGTAGGCAGGGGTCATGACTGTGCCGCCTCCCCGGATTTCAATGTGTTGGTCACCTTGGCGGAGGGAAGGTGCCGTTGGTCACGTACTTGGGGCTGGTTTGCGTCACGGTCCCCTGAGGTGCGGTTGCGAAGCCCTCGGCCTGATTCGATGTCGAGGTTGAGACAAGGGGTGCCATGCGACGTCCACCGATTGACCCAGTGGTCTGGCGGCCGGCCAAGGCGGTGGGACGGCCGGCGAAGAACACGTTGCCGCCGCTCACCGTGGTCCAGGTCAACGGGCGGGGCACCGAGGACGTGCTGGTCGACCACGGGAACGTGTTCACCGGCGTCGAGGACGGGCGCATCCTGCGGCTCACCCGGGACGGGCGGCGGCTCGACACGATCGCGGACACCGGCGGGCGGCCGCTGGGCATCGAGGCATACCCCGACGGCCGGCTGCTGGTCTGCGACGCCGCGCGCGGGCTGCTGCTTGTCGAGCGGGTCAGCGGCGACATCGAGGTGCTCGTCGAGCGGGGTGAGGACCTGCGGGTGTGCAACAACGCCGCGGTGGCCGCCGACGGCACCGTCTACTTCACCGACTCCACCAACCGGTTCGACCTCGAGCACTGGAAGGCCGACCTGCTCGAGCACCGCGGCACCGGCCGGCTGCTCCGCCGCGACCCGGACGGCACCGTCGAGACGCTGGTCGGCGGCCTGCACTTCGCCAACGGCGTGGCGCTCGCGGCCGACGAGTCCTATGTGGTCGTCGCGCAGACCGGGGCGTACCAGCTCGACAAGGTCGAGCTCACCGGTGACCGCCAGGGCGAGGTGGACGTCTTCGCTGCCGGGCTGCCGGGCTTCCCGGACAACCTCGCCACCGGCTCGGACGGGCTGATCTGGATCGCCATGGCGAGCCCGCGCATCGTCGCGCTCGACATCTCCAGCCGGCTGCACCCGGCCCTGCGCAAGGCGGTCTGGGCGCTGCCCGAGGCGTTGCAGGTCAAGGAGAAGCGGATCGTCTGGGTGCGCGCCGTGGACGGCGCCACCGGCCGGGTCGTGCACGACTTCTGCGGTACCCGCCCGGACTTCCACATGGTCACCGGCGTCCGCGAGGTGGCTGGCACGGTGTACCTGGGCAGTCTGGACGAGCGCGCGATCGCCCACTTCGAGATCCCCTGACTTTCTCGCGAAGACTTCTCGTGAACCGCGCGTGTTCGCCACACTGCGGAGCGGTAATTGGCGGGGACGATGCATCATTGTTGTCGAATAGCAACCATGCACCACCCGTGATTAGCGCACCGACACGCGGACCGGCTCCCATACCACCGATCATGGGCTCACGTGCGCTGCCGCGCCCCGGAACCGGTGGCGGAAGGACACGGGACGGTGTCGGAACGATGTCGCGGTCGCGACCGGTGGGCTGTTCGGTCGCTACCTGGCCTCCCTTCGGGCGGATGGGGCCAGCTCGGGCTTGACGCCAAGGCGCGCGCTGGTCCAGGCTAGTCCGCCATTAACCGATCAAGTGCCTACTCGTGCACTAGGTTGTGCAATCGCATCGGAGGCCGGGTCCGAAAAGGACCGGGCGTAAGGGAGTCGAGAATGACTCAGGCGGTGGATCCGCACCCGGAGGCGGACGCCTCCCCGGTGCCTCTTGATGCTGCGGAGTCTCCGCGAACCCTTTCAGGAAGCCCTTGACTGTGCACTTGATCCACGTGGCGGAAATTCAAGGTGCGGTGCAGTCACGGATCGACAGGAGTAAACAGAAATGAGTGCTGGAGCAAGGGCGCGCACTGCTGCCATCCTTGCTGTCGCGGCCGTCGCGCTGGCGGGTTGTGGCGACGACGGTGGCGGCGGTAGCGGCGGTGACTCGGGTGGCGGGGGTGCGGCGCCGGCCCTCGAGGGTCGCGGGCCCATCACGTTCGCGACCGGCAAGGACACGTCGGGCAACATGCAGAAGCTGGTCGACCAGTGGAACACCGACCACCCCGACGAGAAGGTCACGATCACCGAGCTGCCCGAGGCCGCCGACGAGCAGCGCAACCAGATGATCCAGAACGCCCAGGTCAAGTCGGACGCGTACACCGTGCTCAACCTGGACGTCGTCTGGACCGCGGAGTTCGCCGCGAACCGCTGGGTCGTCGAGTTGCCGCAGGACGAGTTCGACGTCGACAACTTCCTCGAGCCGGCGATGGACACCGCGATGTACCGCGACAAGATGTACGCGGTGCCGGTGTACTCCGACGGCGGCCTGCTGTACTACCGCAAGGACCTGTTGGACAAGGCGGGCGTCGCGGAGCCGCCGAAGACGTGGGCCGAGATGTCCGACGCCTGCGCCAAGGTCAAGGCGCTGCCCGAGGGTAAGAACATTGGCTGCTACGCGGGCCAGTTCGACAAGTACGAGGGCCTGACGGTGAACTTCTCCGAGGCCGTGCAGTCCGCGGGCGGCACCGTCGTGGACGAGAGCGGCAAGCCGGACGTCAACACCGATGCTGCCAAGGATGGGCTGAACTTCCTGGTCGAGGGCATCAAGTCGGGTGAGATCCCGAAGGCGGCCGTCACGTTCCAGGAGGAGCCGGGCCGGCGCGCCTTCCAGGACGGCCAGCTGATCTTCCACCGGCAGTGGCCGTACCAGTGGGCGCTGGCCAACGCCACCGACGGCACCTCGAAGGTCGCCGGCAAGTTCGACGTGGCCCCGCTGCCCGGCAAGGACGGCCCCGGCGTGTCCTCGCTCGGCGGGCACAACTTCGCGATCTCGGCGTTCGCGCCGAACAAGGCGACCGCGCTGGACTTCATCAAGTACTTCTCCAGCGAGGAGTCGCAGAAGTCCAACCTGCTCGCCACCTCGCAGGCGCCCACCCGGGCCAGCCTGTACGACGACCAGGAGCTGATCGACCAGTTCCCGTACCTGCCGACCCTGAAGGCGTCCATCGAGAGTGCGGTGGCACGGCCCAAGGTCGTGAAGTACGGCGATGTCACGGCGGCCATCCAGGAGGCCGCGTACGGCGCGATGAACGGCGAGATGACGACCGATCAGGCGCTGAGTGATCTGCAGTCCAAGCTCGAAGAGCTGACCGCGGAGTAAGGGACGAGGTGTCCGGCCGGGCGGCACACCGCCGCTCGGCCGGAGGCCCCCTGAACACCTACGGGAGATCGTCGTGACCGCGCCTGCTCTGCCGCCCGCCGCGGGCGGAAACGCCACCACCAGCCCACAACGTCACGGGCGGCTCGCCATCCTGCTGCTCTCGCCGACGTTCGTCGTGCTGGCACTGGTGATCGTCTACCCCCTCATCGCCGCCGTCCGTGAGTCGATGTACCGCAGACAGGAAGGGCTCGACGAGAGCGGGTTCGTCGTCGAGGGCGACCAGTTCGTCGGCGCCGACAACTACGCCGACCTCGTCACCGGCGAGGTCGCCTCCCGGTTCTGGAACGCGTTCTACAACACCACGTTCTTCACCGTGGTCGGAGTGACCATCGAGGTCGTCCTCGGTGTCGCCATGGCCCTGGTGATGCACCACGCGCTGCGGGGCAGGGGCCTGGTCCGGGCCAGCGTCCTGGTGCCGTGGGCGGTGCCGACCGCCATGTCCGCCCTGCTGTGGCAGTGGATCTTCCAGGCCGACGGCATCGCCAACGAGATCCTCAACACCCAGATCCTGTGGACCACCGAGGGCTTCGAGGCGAAGATCGCGGTACTGGTGGCGGACACGTGGAAGACGGCACCGTTCGTCGGCCTGCTCGTGCTGGCCGGTCTGCAGATCATCCCGAACGAGGTCTACGAGGCGGCCCGGGTCGACGGTGCCAACGCCTGGGCCCGCTTCTGGCGGATCACGCTGCCGCTGGTCAAACCGGCGCTGCTGGTCGCGGTGCTGTTCCGGGTCATGGACGTGCTGCGGATCTTCGATCTCCCGTACGTGCTCATCGGCGCGCGCAAGGAGTCCGTGGAGACGCTGTCCATGCTGGCGTTCGAGGAGGCGCGCCAGCTTCGGTACGGACCCGCGGCGGCGTACGCGACGGTCCTGTTCGTCTATGTGGCGATCGTCGCCTACGTGTTCGTCAAGCTCCTCGGCGCCGACCTGATCGGTGAGGCGAGGGAACGCACCCGCGCCGAGCGGCGGCGAAAGTCGAGAGCGCCGGCGGAGCCGGAGGAGAAGGAGGCGGTGCCGGTATGAGCAACGCGAAGAGCCTCGCCGGCCGTCGCTGGCTCTCGACGCTGGGCATCGTCCTCATCGTCGTCTACTGCCTGGTGCCGTTCTACTGGATGGTCGCCTCGGCGCTGCGCCAGCCCAACGACCAGGCGGACAACTCCCTGTTCCCCAACCCGATCTCGATGGACAACTTCGAGGCCGTGTTCGGCCCGGGGGTCGGGTTCGGCCGCAACCTGGTCAACAGCGTGGTCGTCGCGGGTGTCACGACGCTGCTCACGCTGGTCATCGGCACGTTCGCGGCGTACACGCTGGCGCGGTTGAACTTCCGGTTCAAGAACGTGGCCGCCGGGATCATCATCGCGACGTCGATGTTCCCGGGCATCTCGCTGATCGTGCCGCTGCTGAAGCTGTTCACCGAGATCGGCTGGATCAACACCTACCAGGCGATGGTCGTGCCGAGCCTGTCGTTCGCGCTGCCGCTCGCGGTGTGGGTGCTCGCCACGTTCTTCCGGCAGATGCCGAAGGAACTGGAGGAGGCGGCCATGGTGGACGGTCTCACCCGTGGCCAGGCCTTCCGCAAGGTGATCCTGCCGCTGGCCGCGCCGGGCATGTTCACCACGGCGATCATCACGTTCATCGCCGCGTGGAACGAGTTCATCATCGCACTGTCCATGGTGAACGAGAAGGAGATGAAGACCGCGACGGTCGCGATCTCCCAGTTCACCGGTATCTCCGGGTTCGACAGTCCGTTCGGGACCAAGATGGCCGCCGGTGTCGTGGTCACTGTTCCGCTGGTCATCGTGGTCCTGATCTTCCAGCGCCGGATCATCGCCGGCCTGACCGCTGGAGGCGTCAAGTAGATGCGCAGGAGCAAGACTTTCTTAGCCCTGGCCGTACTGGCCACCGTCGCGGGGCTGGGTGCCCCGACCGCCGCGACCGCCGCACCGCAGTCCACTGTGGACTCAATCACGGGAGGTGCGCTGGCGGGCCGAAGCCTGGTCGAGCTGTCGGAGACCACCCGCCTGGCCGACCGCCGGGCACTGGTGACCGGCGACCGCGTGATCGCGATGGGCGACGAGACCGGCCTGTACCCGGCCACCGGCTGGCACATCCGCGGTGAGATGGGCGGCATCTGGACGCCGCCGCTGAAGCTGCTCGACGGCATCTGGTTCGCCGTCGACGACGCGTGGCTCGGCGCCGACGTGGCCGCCACCAAGTACACGTCGGGCTGGGGCTACCAGCGCTTCGACTACGCCGGTGCGGACGGCCTGTCGGTCGGCCGGATCGACTTCGCACCGGACGGCGCGCGGGGCAACGTGATCGGCCTGACGCTGCGCAGCGACACGCGGCGCGACGTGCGGCTCGCGATGGACGCGCACTCCGAGCTGATGCCGAACTACCCGTGGGGCTGGACCACGCCCGGTGCCGCCGAGGTGAACCTGGCGGACACCGGCGCGTACGCCGACGGCACGCTGACCTTCCGCGAGAAGGGCACGTCGCCGGGCACCGGCGCGCACGACTACGCCGCCGTGGTGGGCTCCTCCGCGCGGCCGTCCGGCCACGAGCTCGGCCCGGACCACCGCGGTCCGCAGGATCCGGCCGTGGTCTGCCCGGCCGAGGGCGAGGCGCCGCCGAAGTGCGACGACTCGGCGTTCGGCAAGGGCACGGGTGGCCGGCTGACCTACGACGTCCCGCTCAAGCCGGGCAAGGAGACCACGCTGTGGTTCACCGTGGCCGGCTCCGACGCGGGCCCGGCCGCGGCGCGCGCCGAGTTCAGGCGGGCGTCGAAGAACCCGGTCGCCGCGCTGCGGTCCAAGGTGGACGGACGAATGGCGCTGGCCGGCAACACGAAGGTCGACATCCCGGGCGACCGGCTGCTGCAGCGCAGCGTCGACTGGAGCAAGCAGAACCTGGCCGACTCCGTGCAGGAGGCGCACGACATGCGGCTGCGGGACGTCGACGAGGGCAACGCCTTCCCGGAGCCCGCCGGCACGCTGGAGGAGGCGCGCTTCTACGGCGCCGGCTTCCCGGACTACCCGTGGATGTTCGGCACGGACGGCGAGTACACGGCGTTCGCCGCGGTGGCCGCCGGCCAGTTCGAGCCGATCAAGGCGCACCTGCGGGCGCTCCGTGACGTCAGCGAGGTCGTCAACGAGGGCAGCGGAAAGCTCGTGCACGAGGTCATGCACACCGGCGACGTCTACTTCGGCGCGAACGACGACGCGGGCAACACCGACGAGACGGTGAAGTTCCCGAGCGCGGTCGCCCTGCTGTGGCGCTGGACCGGCGACGACCGCTTCCGCGACGACCTGTACGACTTCACGGTCCGCAACCTGCGGTACGTGGACGAGACGCTCGACGAGGACGGCGACGGCTGGCTCGAGGGCCTCGGCAACGTCGAGCGTGCGGGCATGGGCGAGGAGAAGCTGGACAGCACCGCCTACTTCATCCGCGGGCTGCTCGACCTCGCGGACATGGCGGCCAGCTTGGGCGACGACGCCACGGAGACGTGGGCGAGCGAGCGCGCGGCCGACCTCCGGTCGCGGTTCGAGGCGACCTGGTGGACCCCCGGTGACGCGAAGGCCTACGCCGAGTCGATCGACGACCCGGAGAACCCGGCCAACGACAACGCCCCGGTCTTCCAGCGGCACTGGACCGGCGTGTCCCCGATGGAGATCGAGCTGCCGGGCGGCAGCCCGCTGGCGAGCCCCGAGCACGGCCCGGTCGCGCTGGCCCAGCGCGAGAAGGACTGCTACACGGGCGAGTTCGGGCTCTACCACACCGGCAGCGGCCCGACCTCCGCGCCGGAGGGCAACCCCGGCCCGTCGTGCGACAGCGTGGTGTCCACGGTGAAGAGCGAGCGGTCGACGTTCTCCCTCAACACCGGCGTGATGGCGGTGGCGGAGGGCAACTTCGGCCGGCTCGGTCCACAGCGGACGTACACGACCGGCAACGCCCGCATCCAGCTCGACCCCACGGTGTGGGAGACGCCGGGTGCGATGCCGGAGATCGCGCCGTCGCCGGACTTCCCGGCGAACATCGGCCGGCCGTTCTACGACCGCTCGATGTCGTTGCAGGCGTGGGGTGCCTACGGGATCCTGTGGCCGGTCGTGCACCAGCACCTCGGCGTCGCGCCGGACCTGGGCAACGGCCGGCTGTCGGTGATCCCGCAGCTGCCCGACGGCCAGGAGCGCATCGCCGGGTCGGACATCCGGCTGGGCCGGGGTTCGGTCGACGTCAAGGTCTGGCGCTCGGGCGACACGCTGGCCACCTCGGTCCGGCTCGACCGGCTGCGCACCGACCTGACCGTCGGCACGGTGCTGCCGGCGGGCACGCGGCCGTCCAGCGTGACCTACAACGGCCGCGCGGTCGACTACGAGGTCGTGACGACGACGCGGGGCACGGAGGTCCGGGCAGCCGTCGCGAGGGACGGGACACTCGAGGTCTCGTTCCAGTAGGCGAAATGGGCCGGCCCGGGTGGCGACACCCGGGCCGGTTCGGTCGGGGGAGGAAGTCGTGCGGCGTGTCGCTGTGCTCGCGGGCTGCGTACTGCTCGCCGGTTGTACCCAGTCCACGGCGGGCGGCGCCGGCCCCGATCGGCTGGACCCGGAGACGTTGCGGGTCACCGGCAGCACCCCGGTGACCGCGAGCGGCCCGCTGCGGCTCTCGCCCGACGGGAGCCGGGTATTGCGGCTGGACGAGCTGGACCTGTGCGTCACCGCGCTGGACGGCTCGGACGAGCGGTGCGCGGGCCCCGGCGTGCACGCGGACCCGCGGGGCGCGCAGTGGTCGCCGGACGGCTCGATGATCGCATTCACCGAGGACTTCACGAGGCAGGGGTTCGACCCGGACGTGTGGGTGTTCGACCTCCGCACGGGGAAGACGCGCAACCTCACCGACGACGGCGTGGCCGAGGCCTCGGCCGGCGATATCGCGCCGCCGTCGATGATCGACATGCTGCCGTCGTGGTCGCCGGACGGCAAGTCCGTGCGTTTCGCCCGCGGCACCCCGTCCAAGCTGGAGTCGACGGACCTGATGTCGGTCAGTGTCTCCGACGGCAAGCTGACCACGGTTCGCGAGGTCCGCTGCGAGCGGCCCGCGCTGACCGCGCTCGCCTGGTCGGCGGAGCTGATGGCATGGACGTGCGGGTTGCGCAACGCCGAGGTGGTCGCCGCGGACGTGGCCGGCGAGCGCGACGAGTGGACGGTGCTACCCGGGGCCGATGAGGACCGCATGCTGCTGTCGTTCTCGCCGGAGGGCCGGTCGCTGCTCGTGGACTCGCTGGAGTCGTACTCCTCGGTCGAACCCGAGGGCGGGCGGGCGAAGGTCGTGCCGGTGGAGGGCGGCACCGCGCGCCCGGTGGCCGAGGGCGAGGTCGCGTACCCGGCGTGGGTGCCGGGCTCCGGCGCTGTCGCCTACGTCGAGCTGCCCGGCACGCTGAAGGTCGCGCCCGACCCGGCCGGTGGCGAGGGTTCGTCGCCGCGGGAGGTGCACGCCGCGGGCGACCTCGCGGGCTCCGACGGCACGCGGCTGAACTGGGGCGAGGGCTCGTTGCTGGCCTTCGAGGACGGCAGGGCCACTTTGCTCAAGATGTCCGACTAGTCCGCCTCCCCGGAACCAGCCCGCCTCCCCGGAATTCAAAGTGTTGGTTGCGTTCGGGCGAACGGTGCGGATGTCCGGTTGACTGTGGCTGGGTGCCGTCACGGTCCCCTGAGGTTACGTTTGGCCGGCGCGAGACCTGGCACGATGATCCACGAGACAGGCCCTGGCTCAGAAGCCGAGAGGCACGCCCGGCGGCACGAGCTCGGCCTCGACGCGGAACGTGACCAGGAAGTGCTCGGGCGCGCCGCACGCCACGTCCCCGCCGCCGGTGAGGGCGGCGGTGATCCGCTCGCGGGCGAGCAGCAGCACCGCCGCGGTGTCGGCGCATCCGGACATGACGAACGCGTACCCGCGATGGCCCGGCGGCGGCCGCCGCTCCAGCGCGACCGTGACGGCATCGGTCAGCTCGACACCCGCGGCCGCGAGCCGCGTGCGCAGTGCGGCCGTGTCGCCGAGCTCCACCGCGGCCGGGTCGAGCCGCGAGGTCCCGATCGGCACGAAGTCGGTGAGCCGGCCCGGTCCCTCGGGGGCCACCGGCACCTCGCCGTTGACGGTCCGCACGGACCGCGTCCACTCGCCCGGCACCGCCACGTGGGCGACCGGGCCGACCGCGCGGACGCACTCCTCGTGATCCGTGCCGCCGACGAACCGCACGCGCAGGTCCGTGTCCACGAGCGACACCCGCACCGCCTCCGGTGTCCGGCAGCCGGTCGAGTCGGTGGCCGCGACGTATGTGGTGTCCGGCTCGGCAGGTCGTTCCTCGGGAGGCGGCTCGACCGAGTCCGCTCCGCCGAACCAGCTCGCGAACGCGTCCAGCCGGATCGGCTCGGTGCTCAGCGCGGCGAGGCGTTTCGGGGCCCAGCCGTCGGGTTCGAACGCGAGGTGTCCCCGTCCGATGCGAGCCGCACGCGATGACCAAGGTGAGCAGGGTCGTCACCGCGACGACGAGCACGGTCGGTCTCATGCCTGGGGTGGACGGGACCGGCCGTGGTTTGGTTCCGTCAGGAGATGCGGCGGTGGAACAGGAAGCCGGACGCGGCGACCGCGACCGCGAGGATCCCGCCGCACCAGGCGATCGCGAGCCACGGTGCGTTGCCGACCGGCGTGTCCAGCAGCAGTCCACGCATCGACTCGATGACCGGGGTGAACGGCTGGTGCTCGGCGAAGCCGTGGATCCACGACGGCATCGTGTCGATCGGCACGAACGCGCTCGACGGGTAGGGCAGGAACATCACGAAGAACGTGAACCCGCCGGCCGCCTCCGCGGAGCGGGTGATCAGCCCGACGGCCGCGGAGACCCACGAGAACGCGAGCACGAACAGCAGCAGCACGCCGACCGCGGCCAGCCACTGGGCCGCATCGGCCTGCGGGCGGAAGCCGATCAGCAGGGCGACCGCGACCACCAGCACGGTGGACAGCAGGTTCCGCGCGACGCTCGCCACCACGTGCCCCGCGAGCACGGCCGCGCCGCTGACGTCCATCGAGCGGAAGCGGTCCATGATGCCGCCGTTCATGTCCTGGGTGACGGCGACCGCGGTGAGCGAGGAGCCGAAGCCGGCGCACAGCAGGATCACGCCCGGGACCACGTAGGTGACGTACTGCGTGCCGGTCTCGATGGCGCCGCCGAACAGGTAGACGAACAGCAGCATCAGCATGACCGGCAGGAACAGGGCGGTGAGCAGCGCGTCCATGTTGCGGACGGAGAGCCGGACCGAACGGGCGGCCATGGCGCGCATGTCGCCGGTGAACGACGGGGGGCGAAGGGCGAGCTCAGACATTTGATCAGACACTGACCGGCTCCTTGTCGGTGGTGTGCCCGGTGAGGGCGAGGAACACGTCGTCGAGGGTCGCGCTGTGGACGGTGAACCGGTCGACCGCGCGGCGGCTCGGGTCGAGCTCGTCGAGCAGCGCGCGCACGTGGCCCGCGCTGCCGTCGGTGGCGACGGAGACCGCCAGCCGGTCGGCGGCCGGCTGCACGGCGCGCGGGCCGAGCGCGAGAACGAGCTCGTCGAACGCGGCGCGGTCGGTGGCCGTGAGGTCCAGCCGGTGCCTGCCGACCTCCTGCTTGAGCTCCGCGGAGGTGCCCTCCGCGACGATCTCGCCGCCGTCCATCACGGCCACGCGGTCGGCGAGCCGGTCGGCCTCCTCCAGGTACTGGGTGGTCAGGAGGATCGTCACGCCGTCGCGGGTGAGCCCGGTGACGACCTCCCACACCGACTGGCGGCTGCGCGGGTCGAGACCGGTGGTCGGCTCGTCGAGGAAGAGCACGGCCGGCCGGATGATCAGGCTGGCGGCGAGGTCGAGTCGACGGCGCATGCCGCCGGAGTAGGTGCCGACCCGGCGGTCGCCGGCCTCGACCAGATCGAACCGCTCGAGCAGCTCGTCGGCCCTGGCCCGGGCTCGGGCCTTCGGTAGCCGGGAAAGCCGGGCCATCATCCGCAGGTTCTCCGCGCCGGTCTGCAGCTCGTCGATCGCGGTGTCCTGGCCGGTCAGGCTGATGCTGCGGCGGACCCGGCCACGCTCGCGGACGGTGTCGAAGCCGGCGACCCGGGCGGTGCCGGCGTCCGGGCGCAGCAGCGTGGCGAGGATGCGCACGGTCGTCGTCTTGCCGGCGCCGTTCGGTCCGAGCAGCGCGTACACGTCGCCGCGGGCCACGGCGATGTCGACACCGCCGAGCACCCGCACCTCGCCGTAGGACTTCTCGAGACCAGTAGCCTCGATGGCTGGCTCGTGGGACATGGGTTCCCTCTCCTGTTGACCTACGAGAATCACAGTGCGCACTGCGTATGGCATAAACTGTACTGCGTAGGTCGTAAACAGTGGATCGGGGCTTTCCCTGAGATGAGGTCGGGGTGATGGGCCAGGTGATGGACGGCGAGACCGGGCTGCCGGCCAGCTTCGAGCTGGCCTGGGGCGTGCGCGAGCGGCCGACCAGGGGCCCGAAACGCGCGCTGAGCCTGGAGCGGGTCGTCGCCGCCGGGGTCGCGGTCGCGGCTGGTGAAGGCATCGGCGCGGTGTCGATGAGCCGGGTGGCGAAGGAGCTCGGCACGTCGGCGATGGCGCTCTACCGGTACGTGGCGTCAAAGGACGAGCTGATCGCGCTGATGGTCGACTCGGCCCTCGGGGATGCCCCGGACCTGTCCGCCGGCCTGGTCGGCCCGGACGGCTGGCGGGCGGGCCTGGAGCGGTGGGCATGGAACGAGCTCGCGGCCTACCGGCGGCACAAGTGGGTGTTGCAGGTGCCGATCACCGGGCCGCCGGTCACCCCCAAGTCGATCGCCTTCCTCGAGCAGGGCCTGCGCTGCCTGGCCGGCACGCCGCTCGAGCCGCACGAGAAGATGTCGGTGATCCTGACGTTGACCAGCTACACGCGCAGCTGGGCGACGCTGAGCGCGCAGATCGACGCGGCGCTCGCGGCGGGCGACCCGGCCGCGACCCACGTGCTGACCAACTACGGCGCGATCCTCGGCGCGCTCACCGACCCGGCCGACTTCCCCGCACTGCACGAGGTTCTCGCGGCGGACGTGTTCACGCCGGAGGAGGACCCGACGGACGAGGACTTCGTGTTCGGCCTGGCACGGCTCATGGACGGCTTCGCGGTCCTGATCAACTCCCGCACCTGACCCCGCGAGTCCCCGTTCCCGGCTCGGCCAGCGGTGTCCGGTATGTCGTCTTACGGTCCTCTCACCTTCGCTGATTAATGTCGAACGCATGGCCCCGGGAAGACTGGTGACACTGGCGAGCCTCGGTGCGCTCGTAATCGGCGTCGTGCTCATGTTCGCGCTGCACGTGCTGCCGCCGACCAACGAGATCAGCCCCATCCGCCGGACCATCAGCGAGTACCAGCTCGGGCCCGGCAAGTGGATCTTCGACCTGGCGGTGCTGCTGGTGGCCGCCGGCTCCGCGCTGGCGTTCGCCGCGCTCGTCCGGCGCCGGTTGGTCCGGCCGCTGTCCGCGCCGGTCGTGCTCGGTGCATTGTGGACACTGAGCCTGCTCGTGGTGGTCACCTTCACCAAGACCGACTGGACGATCGGGCCGAGCTTCGGCGGCGTGATCCACCGCTACGCCAGCGTGGTCGGGTTCGTCGCGCTGCCGCTCGCGGTGCTGCTCGTGGCCCGGACCGTGTTCCGCGCCGCGCCGGGCTGGCGGCTGCTCACGCAGGGGCTCGGACTGATCTCGCTCAGCGGGCTGGGCCTGCTGCTCGTCGGCGTGGCGCGGATGGCCGCCGGCGGTGGGCCGTGGTGGCGGTTCGTACCGCTCGGCCTGGTCGAGCGGACGATGGCGACGACCGCGGTGGCGGCGATCGTGGTCGTCATGCTCGGCGTGCTGGTGCGCGCAAAATCCGGTGACGCGGTGCCGGTGCCGGCCTAGTGTCGGCGGCGTGATGTCGCCGAGCGAGGTCCTCGCGTTCGCCGTCCTGTCGCTGGTCATGATCGTGATCCCGGGGCCGAGCGTGTTGTTCACCATCGGCCGCGCGCTGACCGTCGGCCGGCGGGAGGCGCTGCTGACCGTCGTGGGCAACGCGGCTGGCGCGTACCTGCAGGTGGTCGCGGTGGCACTCGGCGTCGGCGTGGTCGTGGAGCGGTCGGCCGCCGTGTTCACCGTCGTCAAGCTGGCCGGTGCCGCGTACCTGGTCTATCTCGGCGTACAGGCGATCCTGCACCGCCGCCGGGTCACCGGCGCGCTCGCCGACTCGGTCCCGCGGATCGGCCCGGTCCGCGCGCTGCGCGACGGTGTCGTCGTCGGCTTCACCAACCCGAAGACGATCGTGTTCATGGTGGTGGCGCTGCCGCAGTTCGCCGACGGCGCCGCGCAGATGCTCCTGCTGGGCATGCTGTTCCCCGTGATCGCCGTGCTGTGCGACAGTGTGTGGGCCCTCACCGCGGCCACGGCTCGGACGTGGTTCGCCCGCTCCCCGCGCCGGCTGGCGGCGATCGGCGGCACGGGCGGCCTGATGATGATCGGCTTGGGCGCGAGTCTCGCCCTGACCAACCGCAAGGACTAGACGGTATGGCGTGACTGGCTCGCTGTGAGTTGGTTGCGGGGCCGGGGCCTCGCTCAGAACATTCGTGGGTTGCCGGGCGGGGGCTGCCTGCTCGGCCTGTCCGACATTTGTGGGAGGCCCCGGGTTTTACCGAGCGTACGAGTGTGGGGCTCGATGTGCATGCACGGTCGGTCGCGGCGGCGGCGATCGATGGCGTCACGGGTGAGCTGTTTGAGTCCAGACTGACCCCGTCGCACGAGGACATCCGGTGTTGGCTGGAGAGATTGCCGGGGCCGGTGGCGGTGGCGTATGAGGCCGGGCCGACCGGGTTCGGGGTTGTATCGGGCGTTGGCAGCGGCCGGGCTCCGCTGCGAGGTGGTGGCGCCGAGCAAGCTGCAGAGACCGGCCGGTGACCGGGTCAAGACCGACGCCAAAGACGCACGTCACCTGGCCCGGTTGTTGCGGTTGGACGAGATCACGCCGGTGTCGATCCCCTCGGTCGATCAGGAAGCCGCTCGTGATCGGTGCGGTTGGTGCACCGGTTGAGGGGGGTCGTCCGCCGAGTGCGGCGTGGTAGCGGCGTTGGTAGGCCATCGTCGAGCAGGGTGCGGTTGAAGCGTTCGACGTTTGCCGTTGGTTTGTGGTCGGCGGATGCGGGTGCGGCTGTGCCGGATGCCGCGTGTGGTGAGGTGGTCGCGCCAGGCGTGTGAGCGGTAGCGGCTGCCGTTGTCGGTCAGGACGCGTGCGATGTGGGTGATGCCGTGGCCGGCGAAAACGTAGCAGCAGCCGATGTTCGGGCGGCCGTGGACCTTGCGGGGTCGGCCGCGGTGGGCCTCCGAGCAGTACAACTAGTCGCCGGCCGGGAGCTGGGTCCACGCCGTGGCCGCCAGGTCCCGGCCGATCGCGCAGGCGTCCTTTCCGGACGATGCCGGGACGCTCACCCGCAGCACGGCGTACTCCCGCAGGTCTCGGCCGAGCCCGAACGGGATGTGTTCGGTGGCCACGGTGCACACGAGGAGCTCGCTGGTGCTGTTGGCGACGACCCAGGTCGGGCGGCCGGCGACCGGCTCGCCGCGGGTCCGGTCCGACACGCCGGCCACGTTGGGCGAGTGGCCGACCGGGAAGTCCAGCTTCAGCGTCGCGGTGTCGCCGCCCGGCCGGCCCCAGCGGCACTGGTGCTCGGCGGGGTAGAGGGAGACCCGGTCACTGGTGATGCCCAGCTGCGTGGCGACCTTGTCCGCCGGCAGGAGCCCGCACGCCGACACCCTGGCCAGCGAGTTGTGCGCGGGCTCCCAGTGCCGCACCAGGTTGTTGCCCACCGCGTGGAAGATCCCCTCGGCGCCGGCCTGGGCGAGCGTGCACAACGTCTCCTGTGGCACGGTGTCCACCAGCTTCGCCGTGGCGGTCGCGGACATGGCCGTGTCGTCGGCCAGCAGCAACGCCATCGAGCAGGCGCCCCTGATCTGCGTCGGCACCTCGGCGACCGTCGCGCCTCGGGTCAGCTGCCGGACGTCCTGCCGGCCTGACGGGAGCGCGTCGACGTGCTGGAGCTGCCCGAGCTCGATGATGGCGTCCTCGTCGTCGATCGTCACCGTGATCAGGCACGCGTCCATGGTCGGTTCGGCCGGCAGCTGCGCCTCGCCGTACTCCTCGAACGCGAAGGGCCCGGTCAGGCTGCACGGGTTGATCGTGCGTAGGTCGCCGAGCTCCTCGGCGGTGAGCCTGCCGGTGGGCCGGCCGTCGTCCTTCGGGGCACCCTCGACGCTCGTCGAGCAGCCGGTCAGAGCCAGACCGGCGGTCAGTGCGAGCAAGACGAACCGGGCGAATCTCATGTGACACTCCTTCTCCGCGTGCACCGTACTGGACGAGCCGGACGAGCCCGGCGGTTCCCGCGGCGGGGCGCCGGTGCGCCTGGGGAACGGATGTTCTAATGTTGCTTCCCCAGCCGTAGTCATGATCGAAGGAGCGTGATGGTGTCCACCCCGAGCGAGGCGCAGGAGCCGACCGACGCCGCCCCGGCCGCCGAAACCGCCCCGGCAACCGAGGCCGTGGCCGACGCCGAGGCACCGGCGGAGGCGCCCCGCAAGCGCGGTCGCAAGCCCGGCAGCACCGCCCGCAAGACCCGGACCGTCGAGCTGACGCTCACGGTCACCGGCACGCTGGACGGGGAGTGGCAGGCCGAGCTGACCCAGTCCGGCAGCCGCCTGCTGCAAGGCCTGTCGATCCCGGCCGCCGCGGTCTCCCGGGCCGCCGCCGAGCTGCACGAGGACATCTCGAAGGCGATCGAGAGCGTCCTGGACACCGCCCGCCAGCAGCACCAGGCCCGCCTCGCCGAGTTGGAGGCCGAGCTCACGCGGGTGAAGGAGAAGCTCGCGAACCTCCAGGACGGCTAGACGGACCGAGCGGCGCGGTCGACGACCGCCGGCAGGGCGCGCAGTACCGCCGCCCCGCCGGCGAGCGCCGCGAACAGCACCAGCAGCACCGCGACCGTCCGCGGCTGCGGCACCGTGAGCACGTCGACGAGCCCGTGCGGGTCGGTCACCAGGTCCCACGAGTTGAACCGGAACACCCGGCCCAGCAGGATCCCGAACGCGCACAACGCGTGCAGCGACAGGTCGACCGCGAGCACCGCCCGGAACGAGAGGCCCCCCGCCTTCAGCCACCGCTCCAGCCGGACCAGCGACAGCACGTACGCCACGAACCCCACGCCGATGAAGCACGCGTACTGGGCGGCCAGTGCGGCCGCGAGCCACGGCGAGCCGTGCGCCGCGGACATGTCGTACGGCAGGTGCAGCACGTCGGTCAGCACGTACGGCGCGTTCGGCAGGAACGCCACGAACACCGCGCCGCCGGTCCACAGTAGCCACACCGGTCGCGGCCGGTGACCGAACAGGAACCGTGCGAGCACGAGCGGAACCAGGGCCAGCACAAGGTTCCAGCCCATCCAGCCGACATTGCCCACCAGTGCGGACATACCATGCACGCTACCCGCGAATCGCAAGTCGAGGAGGCGCGAGATGACGATCCCGGCCTACGGGGCCGCGGCGGACCGCTACGACCAGATGTCCTACCGGCGCAGCGGTGACAGCGGCCTGGACCTGCCGGCGATCTCACTCGGCCTGTGGCAGAACTTCGGCACCGAGGTCCCGCTCGAGCGGTGCCGGGAGATCCTGCGGCGCGCGTTCGACCGCGGCGTCACCCATTTCGACCTGGCCAACAACTACGGCCCGCCCTACGGCTCCGCCGAGGAGAACCTCGGCACGCTGCTGGCGCAGGACTTCCGCCCGTACCGGGACGAGCTGATCATCTCCACGAAGGCCGGCTACGACATGTGGCCCGGCCCCTACGGCCAGGGCGGTGGCTCGCGCAAGTACCTGCTGGCGAGCCTCGATGCGAGCCTGGCCCGGATGGGCCTGGACTACGTCGACATCTTCTACTCGCACCGCTTCGACCCGGACACCCCGCTCGACGAGACCATGGGCGCGCTCGCCTCGGCGGTGCGGCAGGGCAAGGCGCTCTACGTCGGCATCTCGTCGTACTCGCCGGCCAAGACCCGGGAGGCGCACGCGCTGCTCGCCGGCATGGGCGTGCGGCTGCTGATCCACCAGCCGTCGTACTCGATGCTCAACCGCTGGATCGAGCCGGAGCTGCTGGACACGCTCGGCGAGCTCGGCGTCGGCTGCATCGGGTTCTCGCCGCTGGCGCAGGGCATGCTGACCGACCGCTACCTCGACGGCATCCCGGAGGGGTCACGCGCGAGCCGGGACGGGTCGCTGTCGAAGGACTTCCTGAACGAGGAGAACCTGAACCGGATCCGCACGCTGAACGAGATCGCGAAGGGGCGTGGGCAGACGCTGGCCCAGATGGCGCTGGCCTGGACACTGCGCGACGAGCGGATGACCTCGACGGTGATCGGCGCGTCGAGCGTGCGGCAGCTGGACGACAACCTGGCCGCGCTGCACACGCTGGAGTTCACCGACGACGAGCTGGCCGAGATCGACCGGTTCGCCGAGGACAGCGGGATCAACCTCTGGGCCCAGTCGAGCGCGGAGTGAGCGGAGCGAACCATTCAACACTGTGAGCGGGAGTGACGGAGCGTTCGCCGTCTGGACTGACGGTCGCGCGCAGGCGCGTCAGCGCCGAGCACGTGAGGAGGGAAGACGGCGGGTAGCGCAGAAGCGGAGCGAACCATTCAACACTGTGAGCGGGAGTGACGGAGCGTTCGCCGTCTGGACTGACGGTCGCGCGCAGGCGCGTCAGCGCCGAGCACGTGAGGAGGGAAGACGGCGAGTAGCGCAGAAGCGGAGCGAACCATCCAACACAGTGAGCGCAGCGACCCAGTGAGCACCGTCGTCGTTGTTGGTTCCTGCAACGTCGACTTCGTCGTTCCCGTCTCGGTGCTGCCGGGGCCGGGGGAGACCGTGCTCGGCCGGGACCACCTGCGCATGCCGGGCGGGAAGGGCGCGAACCAGTCGGTCGCGGCCGCCAAGCTCGGCTCGTCCGTTGCGTTCGTGGGCTGTGTCGGGGACGACGCGCTCGCGCCGACCATTCTGTCCGCTTTGGACGGTGCCGGGGTGGACACCTCGTGGCTGCGCCGGGTGCCAGACGTGCCGAGCGGCATCGCGCTGATCACGGTCGCCGACGGCGGTGAGAACACGATCGCGGTCAGCCCGGGCGCGAACGCCCGCCTCGGCCCGGACGACATCGCGGCCGCGGCCGCGCCGCTGTCCGGGGCGGCGGTGACGTTGGTACAGCTGGAGATCTCGCTCGAGGCCGTCGCCGCCGCCGTGCACGGCGCGGGGGGTCGGGTCGTGCTGAACCCGGCCCCGGCCCGCGAGCTGCCGCCGGAGATCCTCGGCGCGGTCGACGTCCTCGTGCCGAACCGTTCGGAGCTGGGCGTCCTGGCCCGGGCCCCCGAGCCCGAGAGCCCCGGCGAGGCCGCCGCGCTGGCCGCCGCGCTGGCCGGCCCGTCCGCCGTGGTGGTCACGCTCGGCGCGGACGGTGCCCTGGTGGTTCAGGACGGCACGGCCACGC